>CAYXMO010000081.1:0-10720 GCA_964465935.1 uncultured Rhizobium sp. | reverse complement strand
GATCTCGCCGCCGCCGCATCACGACATCTATTCGATCGAGGATCTGGCGCAGCTGGTGCGCGACCTGAAAAGCGTCAACGACCAGGCGCGCATCTCGGTCAAGCTGGTGTCGGAAGTCGGCGTCGGCACCGTCGCCGCCGGCGTCGCCAAATGCCGCGCCGATCACGTGACGATCTCCGGCTTCGAAGGCGGCACCGGCGCTTCGCCGCTGACCTCGCTGACCCATGCCGGCTCGCCCTGGGAGATCGGGCTGTCCGAGACGCAGCAGACGCTGGTGCTCAACGGCCTGCGCGGGCGCATCGCGGTGCAGGTCGACGGTGGCATCCGCACCGGCCGCGACGTGGCGATCGGCGCACTGCTCGGCGCCGACGAGTTCGGCTTCGCCACCGCGCCCTTGATCGCGGCGGGCTGCGTCATGATGCGCAAATGCCATCTCAACACCTGCCCGGTCGGCGTCGCGACCCAGGACCCGGTGCTGCGCCGCCGCTTCACCGGCCAGCCCGAGCACGTGATCAACTACTTCTTCTTCGTCGCCGAAGAGCTGCGCGAGATCATGGCCAAGCTCGGCTTCCGCACCCTCGCCGAGATGACGGGGCGCAGCGACAAGCTAGACGTGGTCGGCGCGGTGTCGCATTGGAAGGCCAAGGGCGTCGATCTCTCCAAGCTGCTCTATCAGCCGCTGCCGCGCGCCGGCGTCGCGATCCGCAACAGCGAAAAGCAGAACCACAATCTGGACACCGCGCTCGATCACAAGCTGATCGCCGCTGCCAGGCCGGCGATCGAGAGCGGCCAGGCGGTGGCGCTCGAATTCGAAATCCGCAATGTCGACCGCACCGTCGGCGCGATGCTGTCGGGACAGGTGGCACGGCGCCACGGCCATGCCGGCCTGCCGGAGGATACGATCCAGATCCGCCTGCGCGGCACCGCCGGGCAGAGCTTCGGCGCCTTCCTGTCGCGCGGTGTCAGCCTGGAGCTGACCGGCGACGGCAACGACTATGTCGCCAAGGGCCTCTCCGGCGGCCGCGTCGTGGTGCGCCAGCCTTCGCCCAAGCTGCGCGAGCCGACCCAGAACATCGTCGTCGGCAACACCGTGCTCTACGGCGCCATCGCCGGCGAGGCCTATTTCGAAGGCGTCGCCGGCGAGCGCTTCGCGGTGCGCAACTCGGGCGCCGTCGCGGTGGTCGAAGGCACCGGCGATCACGGCTGCGAGTACATGACGGGCGGCGTCGTCGCGGTGCTGGGCAAGACCGGGCGCAATTTCGCCGCCGGGATGTCGGGCGGCATCGCTTATGTCTACGACGAAGAAGACAAGTTCGAAGAGCGCTGCAATCTGTCGATGGTGACGCTGGAACGCGTCGCGCCCGCGAGCGGCGGCGATGCGAGTGATGCCCCGCGGGCCCAGGCGCCGAGCGTCAGCGACAGCGGCATGGGCGATCCCTTGCATTTCGACGCCGAGCGCCTGCGCCTGCTCATCGAGCGCCACCACCGCTATACCGGCAGCGCCCGCGCGAAATACATTCTCGACAATTGGGAGGCGTCGCTGCCGCGCTTCTACAAAGTGCTGCCGGTCGACTACGCCAAGGCGCTGGCCGATCTGAAGCGCGAAAGGGGCGGGCTCAAATCCGTCGCGGCGGAATAGCGATGGCCAACCCCAGCGGTTTCCTGACGGTGGAACGGCGCGAGCGCGGCTATGAAGATCCGCAGACGCGCACCCATAATTACCGCGAATTCGTTCATCCCTTGCCGCATGCGGAAGTGAGCCGCCAGGCCTCGCGCTGCATGGATTGCGGCATTCCGTATTGTCACAATGGCTGCCCGGTCAACAACCTGATCCCGGACTTCAACAATCTGGTCTATCGCGACGCCTGGCGCACCGCGCTGGAGACGCTGCACTCGACCAACAACTTCCCGGAATTCACCGGCCGCGTCTGCCCGGCGCCGTGCGAAGCGTCGTGCACGCTCAACATCGGCGACAATCCGGTCACGATCAAAACCATCGAATGCCAGATCGTCGACCGTGGCTGGGAGGAGCGCTGGATCGCGCCGCAGCCGCCCAAGAGCAAGACCGGCAAGATCGTCGCCGTGGTCGGCTCGGGCCCCGCCGGCCTCGCCGCCGCGCAGCAGCTGGCGCGCGCCGGCCACAGCGTCACCGTGTTCGAGAAGAACGACCGCATCGGCGGGCTGCTGCGTTACGGCATTCCCGACTTCAAGATGGAAAAGCACCTCATCGACCGCCGCATGCGGCAGATGGAGGCCGAAGGCGTCAGCTTCCGCACCGGGGTCGAGGTCGGCGCCGGCCTGCCGGTGGCGATGCTGCTGAAGGACTACGACGCGCTGGTGCTGGCGGGCGGCGCCGAACAGCCGCGCGATCTGGAGGTCGAGAACCGTTCCGTCGCCGGCATCCATTTCGCGATGGAGTTCCTCACCCAGCAGAACAAGCGCGTCGCCGGCGATCCCGAAAGCAAGGCGGCGCCGAACGGCACGCTGAGCGCCAAAGGCAAGCACGTCGTCGTCATCGGCGGCGGCGATACCGGCTCGGACTGCATCGGCACCTCCAACCGTCACGGCGCGGCGTCGATCACCCAGCTCGAAATCCTGCCCAAGCCGCCCGACAGGGAGAACAAGGCGCTTACCTGGCCCGATTGGCCGCTGAAGCTGCGCACCTCGTCGAGCCACGAAGAAGGCACGGACCGCGACTGGTCGGTGCTGACCAAGCGCGCGATCGCCAAGGACGGCAAGATCACGGCGCTGGAATGCGTCCGCGTCGAATGGGTCAAGGATGCCGACGGCCGCCAGCAGATGCGCGAGATCGGCGGCAGCGCCTTCGAGCTGAAGGCCGACCTGGTGCTGCTGGCGATGGGCTTCCTGGGGCCGCGCAAGGCGGGCCTGGTGGAGCAGGCGGCGGTGGCGCTCGATCCGCGCGGCAATGTGAAGGCCACGGTGAAGGACTACCAGACCAGCGTGCCCAAGGTGTTCGCCTGCGGCGACATGCGCCGGGGCCAGTCGCTGGTGGTCTGGGCGATCCGCGAAGGCCGCCAGGCGGCGCGGGCGGTGGACGAATTCCTCATGGGCGCGAGCGAACTGCCGCGCTAGCGGCGAAATGACGGCCAATTTACCTTGTCGCCCTTGACCGGCTGCCCCCGACAATCGCTAGTGTGAATTCCCGCTAGCGCCTCCAGCCAAGGTTTCTTCATGACATCGCTTCTGCGCCGGTTCTTCGCCGCCGTCACGGTCCTGGCGCTGGCGGGCGCGCCGGCGCTCGCCAAGCCGACGCCGTGGCCGCAGGCCGGCAGCGATCTGCCGGCCGACGCCTCGGTGCGCTTCGGCACCCTGCCCAACGGCATGCGCTACGCGATCAAGCGCAACGTCACCCCGGTCGGCGCGGTGTCGGTGCGCTTTCGCATCGATGCCGGCTCGCTGATGGAACGCGACGACGAGCAGGGCCTCGCGCATGTGCTCGAGCACATGGCGTTCCGCGGCTCGGCCCATGTCGCCGACGGCGACACGGTCAAGACGCTGCAGAGCCTCGGCCTGACCTTTGGCGCCGACACCAACGCCTTCACCTATCCGACGCAGACCGTCTATTCCTTCGACATGCCGAAGAACGATACGGCATCGGTCGACACCGCGCTGCTTCTGATGCGCGAGATCGCCAGCGAGTTGAACATCGCGCAATTGGCGCTCGACACCGAACGCAACGTCGTGCTCGCCGAAGCGCGGCTGCGCGACGTGCCGATCTCGCATTTGCGCAAGTCCGACTACGAATTCCTCTATGGCGCGCGCGCCGCTTCGGCGCTGACGCCCATTGGGCTGGACGACATCATCATCCATGCCGATTCCGCCAAGCTGCGCGCGTTCTACGAAGCGTGGTACCGGCCCGAGCGTGCGACGCTGATGATCGTCGGCGACATCGATCCGGCCGCGATCGAGGCCAAGATCAAGGCCAAGTTCGCCGACTGGCAAGCCAAGGCGCCGCCGCGCGCCGCCGCGGTGTACCAGCCGCCGCCGAGCCATCCCGAGGCGGTGCGGCTGTTCACCGAAGCCGGCGCGCAGCCCTATCTCATCTTCAACTGGCTGCGGCCCTATGACGGCTCGCCCGACAACCGGACCAACGAGGCGCGCGATGTCGTGCGCTATATCGCGCTGGGCGTGCTCAACCAGCGGCTGGCGCAGCTCGGCCACGGCGCCCATCCCCCCTTCGTCTCGGCGTCGGCCAGCCATAACCACATGGCCACCGTCGCCGATCTCACCGAGCTGATCGTCTCCTACCGTCCCGGCCAGGGGCTCGACGCTATCAAGGCCACCGAGCGCGTCTGGCGCGAGGCGGTCGCGAACGGCGTGCACCAGGACGAAGTCGATTCGATGGTGGCGCAGCTGCGCACCTTCTTCGAAGGCAATGCCCAGGCCGCCGACACGACGCCGACGGCGCAGGTGATCAACGCCTTGCTGCGCTCGGTCGATGAGCAGACCGTGTTCACCTCGCCGGCCTCGGACCTGGTTCTGTATGAAGCGGTGGTGAAGAACCTGAAAGCGGCGAAGGTCTCCGAAGCGCTCAAATTCATCTTCGGCGGCGACGGCCCGCTGGTGTTCACCGCGACGCCGGACGCACTCGTGGGCGGCGAGGACGCGATCAAGAAGGCGCTGGCCGACGCCGACGCGACGCCGCTGGATGCCACCGCTGCCGCAACGCTGCCGCCCTGGCCTTACGCCAATTTCGGCACGCCGGGCACGGTGGCGTCGCAGCGGACGGTCGACGATCTCGGCGTCACCTATGTCCGCTTCGCCAATGGCGTGACCCTGACGGTCAAGCCGACGCAACTGCACGCCGGACAGATCCTGCTCAATGTCCGCTTCGGCAGCGGCCGCCTCGGCTTGCCGCGCGACCACGTCGCGCCGGCCTGGGCGCTCGGCGGCTCGTTCATCCAGGGCGGCCTCGCGCATTACGACGTCGACGATCTGCAGAAGCTGATGGCCGACAAGCTGTGGGGAGCGTCGGCCGCCATCGGCGACGACGAGTACACGCTGAGCGGCCAGGCGCGCGCTGCCGACCTTGGCGCCGAGATGCAGGTGCTCGCCGCCTATGTCACCGATCCCGCCTTCAAGCCCGAAGCCTTCGACCAGATGCGCATCGCCTATGCCAGCAACTATGCCGAGAACGAGACTTCGCCGGCGGGGGTGTTCTCGCGCGCGTTCAACGGGCTGCTGCACAGCGGCGACGCGCGCTGGCGCTCGCCGACGCTGTCGGAGATTTCCACTGCGAGCAATGACGCACAGAAGGCATTGATCGCCGACGCGCTCAAGAACGGCCCGCTCGACGTCACCGTGGTCGGCGACGTCACGGTGGAGCAGGCGATTTCCGAAGTCGCTGCGACCTTCGGTGCCCTGCCGCGCCGCGCCGATTGGCCGCCGCCGGCCAAGGGCGACGAGCGCTTTCCCAAGGGGACGCCGACGCCGGTCATCCTCACCGACCATGGCGCGCCCAACCAGGCGCTGGCGGCGATCGCCTGGCCGACCGCCGGCTTCTACAGCGGCATGAAGGAGCAGCGGACGCTGCGCGTGCTGTCGGAGATTTTCGCCCAGCGTCTGCTCGACGAGCTGCGCACCAAGGAAGGCATCACCTATACACCGGGGGCTTCGACCTATTCGTCGATCGTGTCGCCGGACTACGGCTTCCTCTATGCGCTGGCGCAGATCCCGCCCGACAAGATCGCGACCTTCTACGCCGTGATCGCCACCGTGGCCGACGACCTGACCGCGGCCAAGGTCAGCGATGCCGAACTGGAGCGGGCGCGCGGCCCGCGCGTCCAGGACATCCAGAAGCAGCAGCAGACCAACGAATACTGGCTGTCGCTGCTGTCGGGGTCGGGCCAGGACCCGCGCCTGCTCGACATCATCCGTTCGACCATCCCCGACCTCAAAAGCGTCACCGCCGACGACGTCCAGAAGGCGGCCAAGGACTGGATCAAGGACGACAAGGCCTATCTGCTGGTCGTGGTTCCGCAAGGCGTGGCACCGCCGACGCTGCCGCATTGACGATCCACAGTTGCAGCACGTGAAATCCAAGTATCGCTGCGGCAACATGGACTTGGGGCTGGGGCGCCAAACCGCATTCAGGCTTCGAAGCGGCGGTATGGGGGCCGTTGCGCTCGCCCGATACACCGCTACAGTTGAAGTGCGCCGGGCCGTCCCCGTGCCCTCCTACGGGCACAGCGGAGAAGAACCCGGCTGGTGAGGACTATGAGCGATCTCGAAGCGTTCCGGAGCGAAACCCGCGCCTGGCTGGAGGCCAACTGCCCGCCCTCGATGCGCGCCGGCGCCGACATCGCGGTGACCGACGACGGCGACGATTCCATCTGGGGCGGCAAGCGCGCCAAATTCTCCAATCCGGAACAGAAACTCTGGCTCGACCGCATGGCGGCCAAGGGCTGGACGGCGCCGACCTGGCCCAAGGAGTATGGCGGCGGCGGCTTGTCGGGCGCCGAAGCGCGTGTGCTGCAGCAGGAGATGGGGCGGCTCAAGGCACGCCCGCCGCTGATGTCGTTCGGCATCTGGATGCTGGGGCCGGTGCTGCTCGAATACGCCAACGAAGAACAGAAGAAGCGTTTTCTGCCGCAGATCGTCAAAGGCGAAATCCGCTGGTGCCAGGGCTATTCCGAGCCGGGCGCGGGCTCGGACCTTGCCGGCCTGCGCACCCAGGCGGTCGACAAGGGCGACCACTACCTCATCAACGGCTCGAAGATCTGGACCTCCTATGCCGACAAGGCGGACTGGATTTTCTGCCTCGTCCGCACCGACAACAGCAAGAAGCATGAAGGCATCTCCTTCATGCTGTTCGACATGACGTCGCCGGGCGTCGAGCCGCGCCCGATCAAGCTGATCAGCGGCCAGTCGCCGTTCTGCGAGACCTTCTTCACCGACGTGAAAGTGCCCAAGGCGCAGCTGGTCGGAAAGCTCAACGGCGGCTGGGATATCGCCAAGCGGCTTCTGCAATATGAGCGCCAGAACATCTCGTCCGGCGGTTTCGGCGGCGGGGGCGGCGGCGCCTACGATCTCGAACACGCGGCGATGGACTACATCGGCAAGGACGAGGGCAGGCTGGCCGACGCCGACCTGCGTGGCCGCATCACCACGCACAAGATGGAAGCGCGCGCCTTCGCCCTGACGGTGCGCCGCGCCGAGGAAGAGTCGAAACAGGGCAAGGGCCCGTCGGCTGCGACCTCGATCATCAAATACGCCGCCGCCAAGATAAACCAGGAGCGCACCGAGCTGATGGTCGAGGCGCTGGGCAGCCAGGCGCTGGGCTGGGACGGCGATTCCTACAAGCCGGGCGAGATCGCCGCGATGCGCGGCATGTTGCGCGCCAAGGGTAATTCGATCGAAGGCGGCACCTCGGAAGTGAATCTCAACGTCATTTCCAAGCGCGTGCTGGGCCTGATGGATCATCAATGAAAAAGAAGAGAGCGAATAGCGAGTGGCGAGTAGCGAATAGGGCATTCCCCATTGGCTACTCGCTATTCGCTAGTCGCCGGACCGGGAGAGATGTCGATGAGTGTGGCTGCGCAATCTGATAACGAACTCGACTCCTTCCGCGCCGAAGCGCGCAGCTGGATCGAGGCGAACTTTCCCAAATCGCTGAAGGGCAAGGACGCAATGTCCTTCATGGAAGGCTTTGGCTCCAAGGAAGCCGATTTCCTCAAATGGAAGGCGGCGATGGGCGAGAAGGGCTGGGGCATCGCCTCCTGGCCCAAGCCCTGGGGCGGCGGCCTCTCCAAGTCGCAGGCGCGGGTGCTGACCCAAGAGCTGGCGCGCGCCGGTGCCTTCAATCCGATCGGCGGCATGGGCGTGGCGATGTTCGGACCGACGCTGCTGGAATACGGCAACGACGCGCAGAAACAGAAGCACATGCCCGGTATCCAGATGGGCACGGTGCGCTGGTGTCAGGGCTATAGCGAGCCGGGCGCCGGCTCCGACCTCGCCAGCCTGCGGACGCAAGCGGTCGACAAAGGCGACCACTTCCTGGTCAACGGCCAGAAGATCTGGACCAGCGGCGCGCAATATGCCGATTGGTGTTTTTGCCTGGTGCGCACTGACAACAGCCGCAAGCACGAAGGCATCTCGTTCCTCTTGATCGACATGAAGTCGCCAGGTGTCGAGACGCGGCCGATCAAGCTCATCTCCGGCAACTCGCCGTTCTGCGAGACCTTCTTCACCGACGTGAAGGTGCCCAAGGAAAACCTGATGGGTCCGCTCAACGGCGGCTGGACGGTCGGCAAGCGACTTTTGCAGTTCGAGCGCGACGGACAGGGCGGCGGCAGCGCCCGCGCGGCCTCGTTCCGTGGGGCGGACATGCGCGGCGTCGACGAGATCGCGAAGAAATATGTCGGCAGCGACGATCATGGCCGCATCGCCGATTCCGGCCTGCGCGCCCGCGTCGCCGATCACTTGATGGACGCCGCCGCGATGCGCCTCACCGTGCAGCGGATGCAGGAAGATGCGCGCTCCAACCAGGGGCCGTCGGCGGTGACCTCGATCATGAAGAACGCCAACGTCAAGGTGAACCAGACCCGCGCCGAGCTCCTGATCGAGATCATGGGCTTCCAGGGCCTGGGCTGGGAGGGCGACGCCTTCTCCGAGAACGAGCTGAACGCGACGCGCAACTGGCTCTCGGGCAAGGCGCAGTCGATCTATGGCGGCTCCAACGAAATCCAGAGCAACATCATCGCCAAGCGCATCCTTGGCCTGCTCGACCACCAATAGGACGAACGCGTGAGCGCCGCCGAAACCCTCGACAACGATCTGGACGCCTTCCGCACCGGGGCGCGATCCTGGATCGCTGCGAACTTTCCCGCGTCGCTCAAGGGTGTCAGCCCGCTGTCGCTGATGGACGGCTTCGGCTCCAACGATCCCGCCTTCCTCGCCTGGAAGAAGGCGATGGGGGCCAAGGGCTGGGGCGTGCCGACCTGGCCGCGCGAATGGGGCGGCGGCGGGCTCAGCCGGGCGCAGGTGCGGGTGCTGCAGCAGGAGTTGGCCGCCGCAGGCGCGTTCAATCCGATCGGCGGCATGGGCGTGATGATGTTCGGCCCGACCTTGTTGGAATACGGCACCGAAGCGCAGAAGAAGCGGTTCATGCCCGGCATCGTCAACGGCACGGTGCGCTGGTGCCAGGGCTATAGCGAGCCCGGCGCTGGCTCCGATCTCGCCTCGCTGCGCACCCAGGCGGTCGACCGGGGCGACCACTTCCTGGTCAACGGCCAGAAAATCTGGACCAGCGGCGCGCAGTTCGCCGACTGGTGCTTCTGCCTGGTGCGCACCGACAACAAGAAAAAGCACGAAGGCATCTCCTTCGTCACCATCGACATGAAATCACCCGGGGTCGAGCCGCGCCCGATCAAGCTGATCAGCGGCGCCTCGGTGTTCTGCGAGACTTTCTTCACCGACGTCAAAGTGCCCAAGGATCAGCTGATCGGCACGCTCAACGACGGCTGGACCATCGCCAAGCGCCTGCTCCAGTTCGAGCGCCAGAACATCGCCGGCGGCGGCAGCGGCGCGGCCGGCACGGCGGCGGTCTACGACCTCGAAGACGCGGCCAAGGACTATGTCGGCCTCGATGGCGGCAAGGTCGCCGACCGCGACCTGCGCAGCCGCATCACGGCGCACAAGATGGAAGCGCGCGCCTTTCAGATGACCATCCGCCGCGCCGAGGAAGAAGCCAAGAGCGGCAAGGGTCCGTCGGCGGCGGCTTCGGTGTTCAAATACGCCATGGCCAAGATCAACCAGGAACGCACCGAGCTGCTGGTCGAAGCGCTCGGCACCCAGGGTCTGGGCTGGGAAGGCGACGCCTACAGCCCGCGCGAAATCCAGGCGCTGCGCACCATGCTGCGCGCCAAGGGCAATTCCATCGAAGGCGGCACGTCGGAGGTGAACCTCAATGTCGTCTCCAAGCGCGTGCTCGGCCTTCTCGATCATCAATAACGCAACAGGAGTGAATGCATGAGTGCGGCAGCAAAAGCCGATAGCGATCTGGAAGCCTTCCGCGCCGAAGCACGCACATGGCTGGAGGAGAACTTCCCGCCGGCGCTGAAAGGCCGCGGCGGCATGATGATGGGTGAGGACGGCCCGGACGTCAGCGCCGACTACGGCAAATGGAAGAAGGCGATGGGCGACAAGGGCTGGGGCACGCCGACCTATCCCAAGCAATATGGCGGCGGCGGTCTCTCCACCGCGCAGGCCCGAATCCTGACCCAGGAAATGAACCGCATGGGGGCGTGGAACCCGATCGGCGGCATGGGCGTGATGATGTTCGGCCCGACCTTGCTGGAATACGGCAGCGACGAGCAGAAGAAAAAATACGTCCCCGGTATCGTCCAGGGCACGACCTGGTGGTGCCAGGGCTACAGCGAGCCCGGCGCCGGCTCCGACCTCGCCTCGCTGCGCACCCAGTGCGTCGACAAGGGCGACCACTGGCTGGTCAATGGCCAGAAGATCTGGACCAGCGGCGCCCAGTTCGCCGACATGTGCTTTGCCCTGGTGCGTACCGACAACAGCAAGAAGCATGAAGGCATCTCGTTCCTCCTGATCGACATGAAATCGCCGGGCGTCGACGTGCGGCCGATCAAGCTGATCAGCGGCAACTCGCCCTTCTGCGAAACCTTCTTCACCGACGTAAAGGTGCCCAAGGAGAACCTGATGGGCCCGCTCAACGGCGGCTGGAGCATCGGCA
>CAYXMO010000080.1:1746-10805 GCA_964465935.1 uncultured Rhizobium sp. | reverse complement strand
TGGTCAGCTTCGGCAATTCCTCGGGCGCGGTGCCGGCGTTCGAGCCCGGCATCCTTTCGGCCAAGGGCTCGCTGTATCTGACGCGCCCGACGCTCGCGAGCTACACCCGCAACGCCCGCGAATTGCAGGAGACGGCCGACGATCTCTTCGCCGTCATCGCCTCGGGCGCGGTGAAGATCGCGGTGCACCAGCGCTTCAAGCTGGGCGAGGCACGCCAGGCGCACGAAGCGCTGCATAGCCGCGCCACCACCGGCGCGACGGTGCTCATCCCGTAGCGGCGAGGCGGCCTTCCTGCAGCAGCACCGAAGCGGAGTCGAAATACTCCGTCAGCTTCAAGACCTTGCCGTCCTGGAACTGCCAGCGGCTGACGAGCTGGAATCGCAGCCGCGCGCCGGACCTGCGATGCGTGAAATCGAGGTCGGCCGTCATCCAGACGACATCGCCCTCGCCGACGATTTCAACCACATCGTAGGCATTCAGCGAATAGATGGTGGCGATCTTCGCCATGCCGGCCAGCGTTCCAGCCCGCCCATCGTGGCGGCCGCCGAAGGGATAGAATTCCGTCGGTGCCTGCGTCGTCCACACGATCTGCGGATGGATCGCCTGCAGCAACGGCTCCAGGTCGGATTGGGCATAGGCGCGAAGGATGCGGCGCACCTGCTCCTTGTTGTCGGCGGCACTCACGGCGTCATTCCGCCGCCGTCTTCTGGTCCGGACGCATGTAGATCGTGTTCCGCGGCCGCGCCATGACGCGCTGGACCATCGGTTCGAAGGCTTCGAGCGGCATGGTGTCGTAGTTGGGATCGAAGGCGTTCTGGTCGTGGCGGGCGCAGAAGCGCGCGGTGTATTCGAAATGCGGATGGCCCCGGAACCGGTCGCGCATGTTGCGGTCCAGCCCCAGGTGATGGAAGAAGTAATAGCCCTGGAAGATGCCGTGGTGGTTCATCATCCACCAGTTCGCCTCCGATACGTAAGGCCGCATGATGGTGGCGCCGAGCTCGGCATGGCTGGCCGAGGCCAGGATGTCGCCGATGTCGTGGATCAGGGCGCAGACGACGTATTCCTCGTCCATGCCGTCGCGCTGCGCCAGGGTGGCGGCCTGCAGCGAATGCTCCAGCCGGTCGACGGCGAAACCGCCGCAGTCGCCCTTGAGCATCTTGAGATGTGCCAGCACCCGGTTCGGCAGGTCCTTGTTGAAGGCGGCCGAGGCGGCGGCGATCTTCATCCAGTCTTCCTGGGTGCTGTCGGCCATCGCCTTGAACTGGGCGTGCTCGGTCATCGTAAGATGTCCTTTTTGTTAGCTGGCGGCAGTGTCCGCCCGCGAAGTTCCCGCGTCAACGGGCCGGCCGCGGCCGCGATAATTTACGCCGCCCGCTTCAATCCTCGGGCGATTGCGAGTCTAATTTCGCCCGACGAATCACCGCATGGGGGCTTCCAGACATGGGCGGCAAGAGCTTCGAAGAAATCTTTGAACAAACCCTGTTCCGCAGCCGCTGGCTGATGGCGCCGTTCTATGTCGGCCTCGTCATCGCCCTGATCGTGCTGATGATCACCTTCGGCAAGGAAGTGGCGGAGGAGACCTCCAAGGTCATCACCTTCGAGCTGGAGGAGAACACCGTCGTCCTGTGGCTCCTGACGCTGATCGACATGTCGCTGGCCGGCAACCTTACCCTGATGGTGGTGTTCGCCGGTTACGAGAACTTCGTCTCCAAGCTCGACCTCGAAGGCAACCCGGACAAGCCGGTGTGGATGGGCAAGGTCGACTTCTCCAACATGAAGCTCAAGCTGATCGCGTCGATCATCGCAATCTCGGTCATCCATCTCTTGAAGTCCTTCATGTCGATCGAAGTCGTCGACAAGGCCAATCTGGAATGGCTGATGATGCTGCACGGCGTCTTCCTGGTCTCCGGCATCGTGCTGGCGGCGATGGACTATCTGGGCGAAAAGGGCGCCGAGAACGAGGAGATCGAGGAGCACGAGCACCACGAAGAAGCGCACGAACACTGACGCGCCCGGCGTATGCGACATCGAAGGGCCGCGGCATCGCCGCGGCCCTTTTCAGTTGGGCTCGGTGCACAGCGCGTAGCTGCGCTTCCATTCCGGTATCGTCGCGGTCTTGCCTTTGAGGTTCACCGTAACGGTGGCGGTATCGCCGCGCGATCCGTTGGGCGGGATCAGCGGCGTCAGCATGAAGCGGTAGCCGCCGGGCACGGCATCGGCCTTCTCGATGCGGAAATCGGCGATCTCGTCGGTCTTGATCGGCGGTTTGCCGCCGCCGACGAGTTTCTCGCCCAGCGCCACGCTATTCCAGCGATGCAACAGAAAGCCGGTCGGCCCGACCAGGTCGAAATTCAGATACTGATACGCCAGCGCCTTGCGGCCCTTGGGGGCGCGCAGGTCGATCAGCACCGGCCCGTTCGGCATGGCGCCGGAGATCGCCGCCGTCTGCGCCCGGGTGAGGTGGATGGCACTGCGATCGGCGGCCTTCACGCATTGGCGGAAGGCAAGGCCATGCATCTGCGGATACATCGCCGGCGGCTTATCGGAGATCAGCACCCCGCCCGCGGCATGTTTGAACGTCCAGCTCCCGCCCTGCAGCTTGAAGGTCACCGTGCCGCTGGTGTCGTCGATGGCGTCGACCGTGTCGCTGCCGGCCGCTTCGGTGTTGTCGTCGATGAATATCTGTCCACCGGTCATGGCGAATTCGAGGGTGAAGCGCACCGCGCCGTTCTGGGTCCCGGCGCCGCAGGCGCTTGCCGAACTGCCGACATTGGCCCGCCACTCGCCGGCATAGGAGTCGCGCGCGGCACCGGTGACGGGTGCGGCCTGAGCGGCGACGCCGGCAAGGATCGAAATCAAAAGCATTCCGGCGAAAATGCGCATGCTCATCCCTTCACTGTGGCGGCAAGCCGCTCGATCTCTGCCGCCAGAGTGTCCGGATGCGTCAGCATTGCAAGGTGGTGCAACGGCAGCCGGGCCACCGGCCAACCTTCCGCCTGCGCCCAATCGGCCTCGGCGGCGTTCATCGGCCCGATCTGCAGATAAGCGCTGGGCGTCGTCAGCGCATCCGGCGGCGCACGCTCTTCGAAATAGGCCAAAGGTAGCGGCTGCAGCGCGTTCGCGAACGCTTCGAACATTCCGGGAGCCGGCAGCAGAGCGCGCAGCGCCGCCTCGGGCCACCAGCGATGCCAAGGCGGCAGCATGCCGTCATGGGCGAGCGAGCGGAGGCGCGCATTCAGGCTGTCGGGCGCGGTCTCGAACCAGGTCTTGCCCGGATGCGGCAGCAGCGCATCGACGAAGACCGCGCCGGCAATCGGTGCAAGCGCAGCTATGGCGGGAACCAGCGCCCCGGCGCCGCTGTGAACGACCAGAATGGATGTGCCCGCGATGGCTTCGGCAGCGGTCCGGGCAACGCGCGGGTAGTAGGGCGGATTGCTTTGCATGATGGGCGCAAGGTCCGGCACAGCGACGTCATAGCCCCGCGACCGCAGCACCGGCGCGAGCGCGTCCCATGTCCCGGAGCCGACGAGCGGGCTGTGCAGCAGCGCAAACTTCATCTTCCGACATTCTGAGATGTTGCGCGCTCCATTTCCAACAGTCTCGCCTGGCAGAATGCCTCGACCTGGGGAAAATGCTTCGTTCGTCTTGCCCGCGAATTTTCGACACCGGCGTGAAATCGCGCGTTTGAATGAGCCGCAGCGTAAGCCGAAATGTCAGGCTGAGACGAAATGTACGCGGCAATCAGATACGTAAACAGGCGCGCCAGCTTGTGATCTCGCTCAGCAAATAGTGCCTCGGCGCAAGATCGCGCATACTCCCTATAGCTCAGCAGCTTGTGCGCCTGCGCATCGCCAAGATCGGTCGCCGTTCCCTCATCATAGAACTGCGTTATTGCTGCCTGCTGCCTCTCAGTGCATGGCCGCTCAAACGTTTGCCGCTCTGGAATGCTGACGACAATGTCGAACACGGGGCCACCAGATACGTCGAGACCGACGAATTTGACGGCTTCCGCCACGACCTTTTCCACCACCGATCAGGTATTCATGCTGTCGAAGAAGTCCGAGTTGTTCTTGGCCGAGCGCAGCTTGTCGAGCAGGAACTCGATGGCGTCGATCGTGCCCATCGGCGCCAGGATGCGGCGCAGGACATAGGTCTTGGCCAGCGTGCCCTTGTCGAGCAACAGCTCGTCCTTGCGGGTGCCGGATTTGAGGATGTCGATCGCCGGGAAGATACGCTTGTCCGCGACCTTGCGGTCCAGGATGATTTCCGAGTTACCCGTGCCCTTGAATTCTTCGAAGATGACCTCGTCCATGCGGCTGCCGGTGTCGATCAGCGCGGTGGCGATGATGGTGAGCGAGCCGCCTTCCTCGATGTTGCGCGCCGCGCCGAAGAAGCGCTTGGGGCGCTGCAGCGCGTTGGCGTCGACGCCGCCGGTCAGCACCTTGCCGGAGCTCGGAACGACGGTGTTGTAGGCGCGGCCGAGGCGGGTGATCGAGTCCAAAAGGATCACGACGTCGCGCTTGTGCTCGACCAGGCGCTTGGCCTTCTCGATCACCATTTCGGCGACCTGGACGTGGCGCGTCGCCGGCTCGTCGAAGGTCGACGAGATGACCTCGCCCTTCACCGAGCGCTGCATGTCGGTGACTTCTTCCGGGCGCTCGTCGATCAGCAGCACGATCAGGTAGCACTCGGGATGGTTGGCGGTGATCGCCTTGGCGATGTTCTGCAGGATCACGGTCTTGCCGGTGCGCGGCTGGGCGGTGATCAGGGCGCGCTGGCCCATGCCCTGCGGCGCCACGATGTCGATGACGCGGCCGGTCTTGTCCTTGACCGTCGGGTCCTTGAGTTCCATGTCGAGCCAGCGCGTCGGGTAGAGCGGCGTCAGGTTGTCGAAATGGACCTTGTGCTTGATCTTCTCGGGGTCGTCGAAATTGATCGTGGTGACTTTGAGCAGCGCGAAATAGCGCTCGCCGTCCTTGGGTCCGCGGATCGGGCCTTCGACGGTGTCGCCGGTGCGCAGGCCGAAGCGGCGGATCTGCGACGGGCTGACATAGATGTCGTCGGGACCCGGCAGGTAGTTGGATTCGGGCGAGCGCAGGAAGCCGAAGCCGTCCTGCAGCGTCTCGACCACGCCCTGGCCCATAATCTCGACGTCGCGCTCGGCAAGCTCTTTGAGGATCGCGAACAGCATGTCCTGCTTGCGCATGGACGAGGCGTTCTCGATCTCGAGCTCCTCCGCGAAGGCCAGAAGGTCGGTGGGGGATTTGGATTTGAGATCCTGCAACTTCATGGTTTGCAGGCCATCTTGAACGGTCATTGTGAATTGCACCTGAGAAACATTGGGGAATGTCCGCCACTGGCCGAGGCTGAAGACGCGCCGAAAGCCAGGTCTTTGTCGGAAGGTTTGCCGGCCCGCGCCGGCTATTGCCGGGTCCGGCGCCGCGCTGCGGGGCCGATGCGAGCCAAGGGGAACGCACGTCTTATAACCCGATTTGGGAGCGATGCAAACGCCCGTCAAGGGCCGTCGCAAGAGTTTAACCAAGTTGGCGGCTCAACCGAAAGGCTGCACGATCACCAGGATCACGATGAAGATCACGATCACGAACGGAACCTCGTTCAGGATGCGATAGAAGCGCGCGGAACGGGTGTTCGCATCCCGCGCGAAATCCTTGGTCGTGCGCGCGAAGAAGCCGTGCAAGCCGCTCAGCACGACAACCAGCGAGAACTTGATCTGCAGCCAGGTGTCTTCGTAGGCCCCGGTCACGTAAGCCAGGGTCAAGCCCAGAATCCAAACCGCGATCATCGCCGGATTGATGATGCGGGTGAGCAGGCCGTGCTCCATCCGCTTGAGCATCTCGGAACGGTCCGAGCCCACCGGCACGTCGGCGTGATAGGCGAATAGCCGGGGCAGGTACATCATCCCGGAGATCCAGGCGATCACGGCGATCACGTGCAGCGCCTTGATCCAGTCGATGTTGTTGGACAGGAACATCAGCATCGCGCGCTCTCCGGCATCGGGCAGGCTCTGCAGCCATCCGGGCACAGACGGCGGCCCGTGGCATTGACTGTAGCGGAGTTGCGAGTCGTTCGCATCACCAGATCGGCCAGTGCGGCGATAAAGCCCGGATGAGCGCCGACAGTGGCGACGCGGCGATAATCCGGCACGCCGACCGCCCGCGCCAGATGTGCGTATTCGATATCGAGTTCGACCAGCGTCTCGGAATGTTCGGACACGAACGCGATCGGCGCCGCGATCACGCCCTTGCCGTCGGCCCCAGCGCGCCGGATTTCGGCATCGGTCGCCGGCCCGATCCATTTCAAGGGTCCGACACGGCTCTGATAGCAAACCGTCCAGTCGAGTCCTTCCATCCCCAGCCGATCCACAATCGCCGCTGCGGTACGCTCGACCTGCCAGCGATAGGGATCGCCCTTGGCGATCGTGCGCTCAGGCAAGCCGTGCGCCGACAACAGCAGGCGATAGTCCACGCCGTCTTTCCGCGCTTTGAATTCCTTCTGGATAAGTTCAGCCGACGCCGCAATGAAGTCCGGATGATCCGGATAGCAGCACACTTGCGTTGCCGGCGCGTCCAACCCGATCTTCTTCGCCGCGCGCTTCCAGTCCGCCAGCGACGAAGCAGTCGTTGTCGTCGAATACTGCGGATAGAGCGGCAACAATAATACGCGGTCCGCACCCCAGGCTTTCACCGCCGTCGCCGCACCATCGCTGAATGGATGCCAACAGCGCATCGCGATGAAGCACTTGGCCTCGATGCCGCACTCCGCCAACAATCCATCCAAAGCATCCGCCTGCTTGCGCGTCTCAGCGACAATCGGGGAGCCGCCGCCGAGCTTGGCGTAAATCTCGCGCGCCACAGGTGCCCGCCGCTTTGCCAAAAATCGCGCCAAGGGCCAGCGGACGATGCCGGGAACCGACAAGATCGCCGGATCGCCGAACAGATTGCGCAAGAACGGTTCGACGGCCTCGAGCGAGTCGGGCCCACCGAGATTGAACAGGATCACCGCGACCTTCACGCTGGGCTCCCGTTCGCTCGGCTCTTACGATAGGCTTTCGACATTCCACACGTCATTCCATCCTTCTTACTTCAATACAAGAATCTTAGTTTAAGATTCTGGAGTTGATGTTAGGCCTGTGATGTGTGGAGAAAGTCGTGGGTCGAAATTCGCCGCGCGGGTAAGAGCTTTGGAGTCAGCGTGCTAGGGGAAAACACGCATTTTCGACTCGGGTACGGGGCTTGTGAGGACGCAAAGGATGAAGCGGATTTCGCGCACAACAATTCGTATCGGCGCGTTGGCGGGCTCGCCGCACACAGGGTCACGGGATGAAAAGGGAATGGTTCTGTGAGTAATGCTTTTCACGTCCACCTGGTCTCGGACGCCACCGGCGAGACGCTCAATGCGATTGCGAAAGCGGCGCTGGCGCAATTCGAAGGCGTGCATGTCGAGGAGCATTCCTATGTCCTGGTGCGCAGCAGCAAGCAACTGAGCCGCGTCGTGGAGCATCTCCAGGCCGATCCCGGTCTGGTGTTCTTCACGCTGGTCAATCAGGAACTGCGGCGCGAACTCGTCGCCCATTGCACCCGGATGAGCATGCCGTGTTTGGACGTCATGGACGGACCGATCGGCATGATGCGGCAGTTTCTCGGCGCCGCCGAAAGCCACCGTCCCGGGGCGCAGCACGATGTCGATCAGCGCTATCTGAAGCGCATCGAGGCCTTGAACTTCACGATCCAGCACGACGACGGCCAGGCCCTCGACACGATCAACGGCGCCGAGGTCGTGCTGGTCGGCGCCAGCCGCACCTCCAAGACGCCGACCTGTGTGTATCTCGCGATCCGCGGCGTGCGCGCGGCGAACGTCCCACTGGTGCCGGGCCTGCCGCTGCCGCCGCAGCTCCTGAGCAGCTCCGGTCCGCTGGTCGTAGGACTATGGGCCTCGCCCGACCGGCTGGTGCAGGTGCGGCGTAACCGTCTGACCACGATGGGCGAGCAGCGCGATACCGACTATGTCGATCTCGAACAGGTGCGTTCGGAAGTCTCGGGCACCCGCAAGCTGTTCGAGCAGCAGGACTGGCCCTCGATCGACGTGTCGCGGCGCTCGGTGGAGGAAACCGCGGCGGCGGTGATCAATCTCCTGAGCGAGCGCCGGGAACAGCGCGCGTGAGGTTCATCCTTGCGTCCGCAAGCGCGTTGCGGCGGCAGATCCTGACCGCGGCGCAGGTCCCGTTCACGGCGATTGCCGCCGACATCGATGAGACCAAGCTCAAAGACGCACTCTTGGGACAGTGTGTGGATATGTCGGCCATCGCGCCGGCGCTGGCGGAGGCCAAGGCGCTGCACATTTCGCGCGCGCATCCGACCGACCTTGTGCTCGGCGCCGACCAGACATTGCTGTTCGAAGGTGAGCTCGTGAGCAAATGCCCCGATCTCGCCGCTGCGCGGGCGCTGCTGCGGCGCCTGCGCGGCAAGCCTCACCGGCTGGTGGGCGGACTGGCGCTGGCACGCGGCGGCACGGTGATCTGGCGCCATGTCGAGACCGCGCAGCTAGCCATGCGCCGCTTCAGCGATGGGTTTCTCGAAGACTATCTATCGGCCGAGGGCGAGAGCATTCTGGGCTGCGTCGGCTGCTACAAGCTGGAAGGCTTGGGCGCCCAGCTTTTCGAAAAGGTCGAAGGCGACTATTTTTCCATTCTGGGGCTTTCGCTCCAGCCGCTTCTGGCGGAATTGCGCAGGCAAGGCGTGATAGCGACATGAGATTGACCGGTGCGGCCCGGGTGGCCGGGATCATGGGCTGGCCGGTGGCGCAGGCCTTCTCGCCCCGGCTGCACGGCTTCTGGCTGGACGAGCTGAAGATCGATGGTACCCTGGTGCCGCTGGCGGTAAGGCCGGAGGATTTCTCCACCGTGGTACGCGGCCTGATGAAGGCCGGGTTCAAGGGCTCCAGCGTCACCATTCCGCACAAGGAAGCGGCTTTCGCGCTCTGCCACGATGTCGACCTCGCGGCGCGCGCCGCCGGCGCGGTGAACCTGCTGATCTTCCACG
>CAYXMO010000080.1:0-1736 GCA_964465935.1 uncultured Rhizobium sp. | reverse complement strand
GGGGGGGAAACCGGTGGTTTTCCAAGGTGGACGGCCGAATCGAGGGGGGAAACCCCGTTGCGACGGGCCTGGCCGCGTCGCTGCGCGAGACGCTGGGAGCCGATTGCGTGCGCGGCAAGCCGGCGGTGCTGCTGGGCGCCGGCGGCGCGGCCCGCGCCGGCGTCGTGGCGCTGCACGATCTGGGCGCGTCGCAAGTCCGCATCCTCAACCGCACGCGCAGCCGCGCCGAACAGTTGGCGTCGGGACTGGCACCACAGGTCAAACCCAAACTCACCGTCCTGGACGACACGGACTGGGCAAAAGCTGCTGCCGGCGCGGCACTGGCCGTGCACACCACCAGCGCCGGCATGAAGGGGGCGCCTTCGCTCGACCTCGATCTCGGCGCGCTGCCCAAAGACGCCGCAGTCTGCGACATCGTTTACAATCCGCTGGAGACGCCGCTGCTCAGGAAAGCGCGCACAGCCGGCTTCAAGACTGTGGACGGATTGGGGATGCTGATGCACCAGGGCGTGCCGGCGTTCGAAGCCTTCTTCGGCGTCGCGCCCCAGGTGACGCCCGCCTTGCGCGCGCATCTGGAGGAGGCGCTCCGTGCCCGCTAAGCGCCCGCTTCATGTCGGCCTCACCGGCTCCATCGGCATGGGCAAGTCCGAGACCGCCAAGATGTTCGCGCAGCTCGGCGTGCCGGTCTACGACGCCGATGCGGCCGTGCATCGGCTCTACAGCAAGGGCGGCGCGGCGGTCGCACCGCTGGAGGCGGCCTTTGCCGGCGTCGTGAAGGATGGCGCCGTCGACCGCGAGGAACTTTCCAAGCACGTCACCGGCAATCCGGAAAACCTCCAGCGCCTGCAAGCCATCGTCTATCCCTTGATGGCGGGCGAGCGGCGCAAGTTTCTCGACGATGCCGCCGCCGCCGAGATCGTCGTGTTCGACATCCCGCTGCTGTTCGAGACCAAGGGCGAGGCGAACATGGACGCGGTTGTCGTGGTCAGCGCCCCATCCCATATCCAGCGCGAGCGGGTGCTGGCGCGCCCGGGCATGACGGAGGAGAAATTCGCCTATCTGCATTCGCGCCAGATGCCGGACGAAGAAAAGCGTGCAAAAGCCCATTTCGTGGTTGTCACCGACAAGGGCCTGGAGCATGCCTTCGACCAGGTGAAGATGATCGTGGCGGCGCTCAAAGACCGCCGCGCCAAGGAACAGACGGGCGATGCGTGAAGTCGTTTTCGATACCGAGACCACGGGGTTCGAGCCCGCGGACGGCCACCGCATCGTGGAGATCGGCTGCGTCGAACTCGAAGATCACGTGCCGACGGGCCGCAGCTATCAATGCTATCTGCATCCCGAACGGCTGGTTCCCGCCGACTCGCAGCGCGTCCACGGCCTGACCGACGCCTTCCTCGCCGACAAGCCGAAATTCGCCGCCGTGGCCGACGATTTCCTAGCCTTCATCGGCGACGCGACGCTGGTCATCCACAATGCCAGCTTCGACCTCAAATTCGTCAATTCGGAGCTGCACCGCATCGGCAAGCCGCCGATTCCGCATGCCCGCGCCATCGACACGATCGAGATCGCCAAGGCCAAGATTCCGGGCGCGCGCTACTCGCTGGACGAGCTGTGCAAGCGTTTCGGCATCGATCTGTCGTCGCGCAGCAAACATGGCGCGCTGCTCGACGCCGAGCTGACGGCGCAGGTCTATCTCGAACTGGTCGGCGGCCGCCAGCGCAAGCTGTCGCTCG
>CAYXMO010000079.1:0-10843 GCA_964465935.1 uncultured Rhizobium sp. | reverse complement strand
CTGTCGTTCGGCGCCACCAAGAACGGCGCGCTGGCGGCGGAAGCGGTGGTCTTTTTCGACCCCGCCGACGCGCGCGACATCGAATACCGGCGCAAGAAATCGGGGCATCTTTTGTCCAAGATGCGCTTCGTCTCGGCCCAGCTCGAAGCCTATCTTGCCGACGATCACTGGCTCGCCAATGCGCGGCGAGCCAACCGCTTGGCGCAGCGTCTGGCGCAGGGCCTGGCCGAAGTGCCCGGCATCGAGATCGCCCATCCGGTATCGGCAAATGCGGTGTTCGCGCGGATGCCCGACGCGCTGGCGGCCAGGCTGCGCGGCGCGGGTGCGCGCTTCTACGACTGGGGCGTGCCGCGGCCCGGGCTCACGCTGGCGCGGCTGATGCTGTCCTTCGCGACGCCGGAAGCCGACGTCGCCAAGCTGATCGAAGCGGCAAAGAGCTGATCAGATGCGTCCCAGCAGCGAGATCGTGCCGACCTGCTCGGTCGCGTTGTTGGAGCCGCGGACGAAGTCGTAGTTGAGGCCGATCGTCCAGTTCTCGGTCGTGGCGCCGAGGTTGAGGCCGGCGACGTAATTGCCGCGCGCCGGATCGGGACCTTGCAGCGTGAAGGACGCGCCCGGCTGGTTACCGGTGAGATTGGGGTTGATGTCGGCGAAGGCGGCATGCAGCCTGACCGGATCGTTCAAAAGGTCGTAGCGATAGCCGATCCTGGCCGAAGGCTGCAGGAAGAAGTCGCCGACATTGATGTCCTCGCGGAATTCGCTGCCGAGGAAGATGCGCAGCGAATTGGCGTAGTAGGGCGTGACCGTGAGGTTCATGCCGGTGCCGCCGCCGGTTTCGGTGAAGCCTTCTTCGCGCATCGACAGGCCGTCGAGCGAGAGCTGCGGGATGACGCTGAGCGAGCCGTATTTGAGGTTGGCGCCGAGGGTGAAGCCGAGCGCCGCCAGGAGCGCGGCGCGCTTGCTGTCGGCTTCGCGGCTGAACGTCGTGTTGGTCGCCGGCAGCGTGAGATCGATGAAGCGCTTGCCCTTGAGATTGCCGTAACCGACGGTCAACTGGCTGTCGAAGAACAGGCCCTTGCCGCGCCAGTCGGTGTAGCCGGTCAGCATGTACCACAGCGTCGACGTCTTGGAGACGCGGTCGCCGCCTTCGGAGACGTCGCCGGTGTAGAAGGTGAAGGCCGCGCCGTACCAGCCGGAATTGGCGCCGCCCTCGTCGAGGCCGACCGAGAAGCCGAAGCCATGGTCCTTGAAGCCGGTGAGCGTGCCGGGATTGGGGCCGGTGAGATCGACCTTGCTCTTGGTGCTGATGTACTCGCCGAACTCGTTGCCCCATAGCGTCAGATCGCCCGGCTGCTTGCCGAACAGGCGCAGGGCGCGCTGGCGCGCCGCGACCACGCCGGTGGCCTGGTCGGTCAGCGAGATCGCGATCGAGCGCGCGCCGCCCGACACGTCGGGCGCGAAGGAGTCATACGCCGACTGGGCATCGGCCTGCGAGTTGATGCCGGAAATCAGCGCCGCGCCGAGCGCCGAATCGTTGACGATCGCGACATTGGCGAGCGGGAACATGACCTTGGCGTAGCCATTGATCCCCAGCTGCGCCGCGGTCTTGGCCGAGACGTTCAACTGCAGCACGTCGTGGCCGGCGCTGTCGTTCGTCTTGCTGATGGTCGCGCTGTTGAACAGGAAGGGCGTGCTGCCGCCGCCGACCGCGGCGTTGTAGCGGGCGACGTCGCTGGCGCTGATGCCGAGCGCGCCGGTGGGCGCCGAGATCAGATTGAAGGTGCCGCCGCTGGTGATGAAGCTGCCGTACTGGACGTTCAAATTCGCGCCGCCGCCGAAGGTGACGGCGTGGGAGGCGGAGATCACGGCGTTGGTGCCGGCGCCTTGCGACACGGTGATGTTGACCGTGCCGGCGCTGGTCGGCGTTCCGCCGGCGACGGTGAAGTCGTGGGTGGTCAGCGCCGTGCCGGCGGTCGTCACGATGTTCTGCACGCTCAGCGTGCCGGTGCCGTCGACGGTGACGTCGAGCGTGCCCTGGGCGGTGATCGTGCCGGCGACGTTGGAGAATTGCGCGACGTGCAGCGTGTCGGTGCCGTGGCCGAAATTGATCCCGCCCAGCTGGGTGGCGATCGCCGCCGGACCGGTGCCTTGCGCCGTGTAGCTGTCGTTGCCCGAACCGAACAGGACGTCGCCGTTGACGGTGCCGCCATTGACGAAGGTCATGCCGACGGAATTGAGCGAAGCGTCCACCGCATGCGCGATCGCGGTGTTGCCGTTGGTCAGCGTGGTGACCAGCGCCGAGATCGTGCCGTTGTTGTTGATTGTTGTCAGCGAATTGGACGTGTCCTGAATCGCGATGGCGTCAAGCGTCGTGACATTGGCGCTGGCGGGATCGGTGACGGTGGCGCTGGCGAGGATGCGCGCGCCCTTCTCGACGTCGATCTCGGGAACCGTGGTGATGTTGGACGACGTCGTGCTGCCGGTGATCACGATGGCGCTGGCGATGCCGCCCATCGGTCCGCTGATCGAAGCGCCGATCGTGCCGTAGCTGCCGTTCACGCCGGTGCTCTGCGCCGAGACCACGATCTTGGGGATCGTCACAGAACCGTCGATCTCGAGCGCCGTGGCGCTGACCGCGCTGCCGGGCAGGCCGCCGGCCGCCGTCGTGGTGCTGGTCGCCGTCGCGGTGATGATGCCGGAGGTGAAGAAGCCGCCGTCGATGGTCACGCCCACCGCCGTGGAGGTGCCGCCGATCACGATGGCGCGCGTGCCCTTGTTAGGATCTTCGGGCTGGGCGTTGATCGAACCGCGGTTGATGAAGCCATAGGCGCCGTTGGCGGCGTCGGCCGTGTCTTTGCCGATATGGACCGCGGCATTGACCTCGGGCGTGATGACGATCACGGCCGAAGCCGATCCGTTGCCCGAGATCGTGGCGTTGGCGGTGCTGTCGCCGGCGCTCGACGGACCGTTGTTCAGGACGCCGCCGGCGACGCTGTTGCCGACGATGAGCGCCGAGCCCGATTCCACATTGGTCACCGTCGTCGAGCGCGTTCCGATACCGGCGACGGCGAGGGTGCCGGAGTTGGCGAAGGTACCGATTTCGGTGCAGCCGGGAACCGCAACCGAGTCGCATGCCGTGAGCGGCCCGGCGATAACGATGCCCTGGGCGCCGTTGCCGACGGCGCTCAGCGTCGAGCCGGCCGCGACGATGATGTTGCCTTTGATGGTGCCCAGCAGGTTGGCGACGGTGACCCCGGTGGTGGTGGCCGAGTTCGGCGTCGTCGCCGACACCGTCACGGTGCCGCCGAGCAGAAGATCGCCGTTGAGGACGGCAAGGGTGTCGGTGAGGATGCCGGTCGACTTGTCGCCGACGACGCCGATCTGCGAGCCCGAATCGAGCGTGATGGTTCCGGTGAAGGTGCTGGCGCCCTGCAGGTAGATGCCGACCTTCGACGTGCCGGTGCCGGTCAAATCTATGCTGCCGTTGCTGGTGAACGAACCGGTCAGACCGGTGGCGCCGATGACGACGCCGGTCGCGGTCGTCTGGTCGGAGCCGTTCAGGATGCCGCCATTGTTGACGGTGTTGCTGGAATCGATCGTGAGCAGCGGAACCGTCGCCGACTTGAAGGTGATGCCGGCGCCCGAATTGATGACCAGGTTGCCGGTCGTGCTCGTCTTCTGAGCAGACGTCTGGACGGTGGTGATGGTGGTGTCGGCCAGGGCCGGGACGGTCAGCAACGCGGCCGCCGCAGCCGAAAGCATGAGAGTACGCTTGCTCAAGTCGAACCTCTTGTAACTATGGCCAAAATGGAAACCGAAGGGGGCTAGCCCGGGCCCTGCCTTCGAATCACCCTCGTTTCAAGCGGCAGCTCACCCCCGGGAACCCAGCCACCGCAAATCGCACCATAACCAACTTTGCCAAAGTCACCTAGCCGCAGCAGGGGACAAAGGCAAATTGTCTGTTCTTAATCAGCTATTAGCGGCTCAAGGCCCAGTATCGGCTGGCAGAACAGTTAACGCGCCGGCCTGCACCCCATGACCACCCTTGTCCGCACCAGCTTCGCCAAGCTCAGCCAGAAAGAGGCGTCGGCCGCGGCGGCCCGCCACGAGATGCTGTATTCGGGCCGGATGGGGGGTGCACGGGCGGTTTTCGCCTTCACCGACCTGTCGGGACTGGACCTGTCGGGCCGTAACCTGGCGGACGCGGACTTCACCGGCGCCATCCTGGAAGAGACCAATTTCGCCGGCGCGCGCCTGGATTCGGCCAGCTTCTTCGGCGCCGATTTGCGCCGCGCCAATCTCAGCAGCGCCAGCGTGCGGCGCGCCGACCTGCGCGGCGCCTGCCTGCGCGGCGCCAATATGATCAGCTGCGACCTGTTCGAAGCCGATCTGCGCGAAGGCACCATCGCCGAGAAGGACAAGTACGGGAACCTGCGCGTGCTGCAGCACGATCTGGGGCCGTCCGAGATGCCGGCGGCGCTGATGCATTCGGCCAATCTGGAGCGCGCCAAGATGTCGGGCGCGGTTGCCGTCGCCGCCGATTTCACCGACGCGATCATGAAGGGCTGCCGGCTGGTGCGCGCCAATCTGCGCCAGGCGCGGCTCTCGGGTGCCAATCTGGAGAACGCCGACCTGTCGGGCTGCAATCTGACCGGCGCCGACCTGAACGGCGCGATCCTGGTCGGCTGCCGCCTCGATCTGGCGGTGACGCAAGGCGCCGATTTCAGC
The DNA here is from genome assembly GCA_964465935.1 of uncultured Rhizobium sp. Taxonomy (GTDB): domain Bacteria; phylum Pseudomonadota; class Alphaproteobacteria; order Micropepsales; family Micropepsaceae; genus Rhizomicrobium. The sequence goes on along the minus strand of CAYXMO010000079.1, from coordinate 6,115 downwards.
GAGACGCTGACCGAGCAGGTGACGGGCAGCGCTGCCGGCGCCGTGCCGGTCGAGGAACTGCTCGAACTGCACGCCAAATGGGTCGAGACCGAAGGCCGTGAAGGCAAGCCTGCGGATCTGTCGAACATGGATCTGCGCGGCGTCACGACATTGGGCAGCAAGCCGCTGACGGCGCTGATCGCGCCCGGCGCGCAGCTCTACGGTCTGAACCTGGAAGGCTGTTCCCTGCAGGGCAGCAATCTCGCCGGCGCCGATCTGCGCTCGTGCAAGTTCGGCGGCGCCGATCTGCGCGGCGTGAACTTCGCCGGCGCGCGTCTTGCCCATGCCGACTTCCGCGACGCCAAGATCGGGCCGCTGATGATTTCCGACGCGCGGCTGCTGCCGGCGCGGATGGACAAGGCCAATGCGCGCTATGCCGATTTCCGCGGCGCCGACATGCGCCGGGTGCGCTTCTCGGGCGCCGATCTCGCCTATGCCAATCTCTCCGACGCCGATCTGCGCGACGCCGATCTCACCGACGCCGACACCGCCGGTGCCAAGCTGCCGATGACCTTCGCCGACGCACCACTGACGGCGGCGCAATAATACGCGCCCGATCTTCAGCGGTTGAAGAACGTCTTGAAGACTCCCAGCACCTGCTCCCAGCGCGTCAGCGTCTGGTCGAGCAATTCCCAGCTTCCACCCGGACTGACGTCGGCGTCGGCCTCACCGGTGACGCTGCCGCTGGGCCGGCGATAGGCGCGGATGGTGCGCTTGTGGGAATTCCAGTCATTGACCTTGTCTATCGTCGTGGTGTCGTCGCCGGCGAAGGCGGCAAAGTATTGAATCGCAGCGCAGCGCTCGTTGACGCAGTCGTAGAAGTAGATGCCGGAATAGTCGTTGCCCGGCGGTCCGTTCTGGAATTGCACGGCGACATAGGTGGACTCGCCGAAGGTGCGAATTTCGCCGGTGTAGCCGTGCTGCTGCAGCCAGGTGATCACGTCTTGCCGGGTCACGCCGCCCTCGGGCAATGGCCGCGCCGCCGCCGGGACGATCCAAACCATAGCCGCGATCGCGAAATAGATAAGCCGTTTGATGTACGCCGCCTGCATCGCGAGCCCCCATAGTTGACACGCAAATGTCGCATGCGTTGCCGTGGCGGTCCATGCCGCTTCTATTGCGCGGCGTTGGCCTGGGCTGAGGTGCGGCTGCGGATGAACTGGCCGAGGCGCTGCAGGCTGACCTTGGCTTCGGGGACGCTGCGGCTGGCCTGGAAGACGTGCTGCATGCCGTCATAGATCTCGACGCTGACCGGTACGCCGGCATCGGCGGCACGGTCGCCCAGGCGCGAGGCATCGTCGCGCAGCATCTCGGCACTGCCGGCATGCACCATGATGGGCGGGAAATCCTTGAAATTGGCGAACACCGGCGAAGCGTAAGGATCGGCTGGGTTGGTCTTCTTCAGATAGTGGCGGGCGCTGACGAACAGCAGCTCCCAATTGAGGGCGCTGTCGGTCTTGGCGTTCTGCAGCACCGACCAGCCGCTGAGCGACAGATCGGCCCAGGGCGACATCGCCACGCAGCCTGCCGGCATCGGCAGATTGGCGTTGCGCGCCGCGTGCAGCACGGCGAAAGCGAGGCCGCCGCCCGAGCCGTCGCCGGCCAGCACGATCTGCTGCGGCGAGACGTTGCGCACGATCAGATGGCGGTAGGCGTCGATGCCGTCGCGCACCGCGGCGGGAAAAGCGAATTCGGGCGCCAGGCGATAAGAGAGCGTGAAAGCGGTGGCTTCGCTGGCCTGGGCCAGGCGCGCGACCAGGGCGCGGTGGGTTTCCGGCGAGCCCGCGATATAGCCGCCGCCGTGGAAATAGAGGATCAGCCGGTCCGGCGAAGCGTTGCCACAGCGCACCCATTCGCCCTTCAAGGGCCCCACCTGGGCCGGCTCGAAGGTCGCGTCGCGCGGCGCGCCGCCGAAGCGGTCGGAGAGATAGGCGTATTGCCGGCGCAGCTCGGCAATCTCGGTTTCGGCGCCGGCGCCTTTGGGGCGGCCCATGCGGCGCAGACGGTCGACAAAGGAACTCTGCCAGCTGGGCATACGCAGGCGGGGCCGGTTGGATGCGGCGTCTTCCTACGCCCAATGCCCCCGGGCTGTCATCAAGGCGATGCGCCGAATGTCGGCTTCAGAGTTAATTCCCACAGAGGCCGCAAACGGCGAAAGCCGGGCCGCTGCCGCGGCCCGGCTTCCGTTCGTTTGTCAGGCCGTTCGTTTAGGCGGCTTTGGCGTGGCCTTCGATGGTGGTCAGCGCCGGCGCGTTGATCGCGATGCGGCGCGGCTTCTTCTCTTCGGGCACGACGCGCTCCAGATCGACATGAAGCAGGCCGTTCTCGAGCTTGGCGGCGCGGACCTCGACATGCTCGGCGAGCTGGAAGCGGCGCTCGAAGGCGCGGCCGGCGATGCCCTGATGCAGATAGCTCTGCTTCTCGGCTTCGTCGCGCTTGCCGGCCACCGTCAGGACGCCGTCACGCACTTCGACGTTCAGATCCTTCTCGGCGAAGCCGGCGACCGCGACCGAGATGCGGTAATGGGTCTCGTCGGTGCGCTCGATGTTGTAAGGGGGGTAGCCGTTGCCTGCGTCGACGGCCTGCTCAAGACGGTTGAAGAGCTGGTCGAAACCGACGGTCGAACGGAAATAAGGGGAGAAATCACGCATGGGTACAACCTCCTAAAAGCGTTGTGTTTCAAGGCCTTGTCCACCATGGACCAAGGTCTTACGGCGCCCGGGCGCCCTGTTGGGCCGCCCGAACGAGCACTAGGTAGGAAGGAGTGCCAAAGGCTTCAAGACCCGCGAAGACGGAACTTTCACCACCACAGCAGGTGGCTGATCCCGGTTCCCCACAGCACCAGCAAAAGGCCATAGGTGAAGGCATCGATCTGCCAGGGCCTGAAGGGATAGCCGAAGACGTTGGTCGCCAGCGTCAGCAGCCAGGCGCCTTCTTCCTTGTTGTGCGGATCGCGCCACTGGCCGGTGCGGATCAGGGATTCGAGATTGTTGAGGACGCAGGAATTCTTGTTGAACTGCCATTGGATCGCGACCGCCGGCAGGAAGGCGAGATAGAAGATCAAGGCCGCGTGCAGCGGCACCAGCCAGCCGGCCACGATGTAGATCATCACCGCGAAGTGCAGATAGAAACAGAAATTGCCCAGCGCATCGCGCGCTTCGGCGGCATGGCTGGGCAGCGCGGTGGCGGCCGCGGGCGTTTCGTCGTCGTCGGCCAGACTCATGGAATGCGCCTTTTCAGGTAGGCGCCGACGCGGGCGATGGCGTCGCGGCCTTCCGACAGGATGGGATGGAAGGCGTGCCAGACATGGATCATGCCGCCCCAGGATTCGAACGAGACCTCGACGCCGGCGGCTTCGGCGCGCTGTGCCAGCCCGGCGGCGTCGCTGTGCAAGGCTTCCTCGCTGCCGACCTGAATCAACAGCGGCGGCAGGCCCTTGAGATCGGCGAAGATCGGCGAGGCCAGCGGCGTCTTGGGATCGGCGCCGCCGAGATAGGCGGCCGCCATCACGTCGATCGCTTGCTTGGTCACGATCGGATCGCGCTTGGCGCGGGCGCGGAAGGATTCGCCGCCCTGGGAAAGATCGACCCAAGGCGAGATCGGCACGGCACAGGCCGGCATCGGCAAGCCCTTGTCGCGCGCTGCCAGCAGCGTCGCCACCGTCAGACCGCCGCCGGCGCTGTCGCCCGCGATGGCAAGCTTCCCGGGCGCGATGCCGCTGTCGAGCAGGCCCTTATAGGCGGCGACGCCGTCCTCGACCGCGGCGGGAAAGGGATGCTCGGGCGCGAGGCGATAGTCGGCGCTGAACACCGGCAAGCCGCTCTCGATGCCGATCAGGCCGACCATGTGGCGATGCGATTTCGGCGAGCCGATGGCATAGCCGCCGCCGTGCAGATAGAGCAACGCCGCATCGTTGCGCCGCACATGCTTGCCGCGCACCCATTCGCCCCTGATGCCGCCGACGGCGGCGGGCACCGCTTCGAAACCTTCGGTCGGCGGAAAGGCGTCGGCCAGCGCGTCCATGCCGGCACGCTGATCGGCCCAGCTCTGGCTGACCGGCGGCATCGCCGGTGCGGCGAACAAGGCGGCGAGCGCTGCGCGATCACTGACGGACATGTGATGTCTCTCTTTCCCCCGCGCCAAGGTTCTGCCGATTGCGCCGGCTTTGCAATGCGAGCCGCCGGTTGTTTCGAGGCCGCCGAACCCTCATAATCGGCAGCAAATCCCGCGCCTTGAGACGCGGGGCCGGCGCGGAAGGGACGGCCATGACCTCGCAAGCGGTTCAGCAGATCATCGCGCAGATGGGCAGCCGGATCGGCGAAAATTCGGGGCTCGGCGGCACGTTGAAATTCGATTTCGGCGAGCCCGGCAGCGTCCTGGTCGACGGCAAGTCGACGCCCAACGCGGTGGTCGACGGCGCCGGCAAATCCGCCGACACCACGATCAGCGTCTCGCTCGAGACCTTCGCGAAGCTGGCGATGCAGGAACTCGATCCGACTTCGGCGTTCATGCAAGGCAAGCTGCGCGTCGCCGGCGACATGGGCCTGGCGATGAAGCTGGGTCCGATCCTGCGCAAGGCGGGCGGCTGATCCGCACGCTCACCCATGACCGATCTCGCCCTTTCGCCGCACTTCATCACGACGCCCAGCGGGGCGCGGCTGCGCACGACGGTGTTCGCGGCGCCTGCCGGGTCGGCGCAGCGCGGCGTCTGCGTGCTGCTGCACGGCCAGACCGAGTTCATCGAGAAATACGGCGAGGTGATCGGCGAGTTGCAGGCGCGCGGCTTCTGCGTCGCGACCTTCGACTGGCGCGGCCAGGGTATGTCGAGCCGGGCGCTGGCCGACCGCCGCAAATCGCATGTCCGGGACTTCCGCGAATATGACGAGGACCTGGCGACGTTCCTGGAGCAGATCGTCAAGCCGATCGGGGCCGGCGCGCCGCTGGCGCTTGCCCATTCGATGGGCGCACACATCCTGCTGCGCACTCTGCACGACCGGCCGCGCGCCTTCGCCGCCGCGGTCTTGAGCGCACCGATGCTGGCGGTGTCGACGCGCGGCTATCCCAGATGGTTCGCGAGCGGCATCACGGCGGCGATGAACGCCGCCGGCCAGGCGGAGGGCTGGGTGCTGGGAATGGAGGGGCGCGATCCGCTCAAGATGGCGTTCGAGGACAACCTGGTGACCTCCGACCGCCAACGCTTCGCGCGGCAGCAAGCGCTGATCGCGAAGAATCCCGACATCCGGCTGGCGGGGCCGACCTGGGGCTGGCTGAAGGCAGCGTCGCAGTCGATGGCGCGGGCGATGGCGCCGGGCTATGCCGAAGCCATCGAGACGCCGGTGCTGCTGTGCGGCGCGGCCAAGGACCGCATCGTGCTGACGCCGCCCGAACGCGACTTCGCCAAGCGCCTGCAACACGGGACGTATGTCGAATTCGAAGACGCCGAGCATGAGATCCTGATGGAGAACGATTCCATCCGCGAGCGCTTCTGGAAGGCTTTCGACACCTTTGTGGCGGAGAACGGAATCTAGGCGTTCAGCAGCGTCATCGCCGCCTCGTGGATGCGGCGGTCGCCGGCCGCCAGCACCTGGCCGCCCGCGGCGCAGGAGCCGCCTTGCCAGTCGGTGATGATGCCGCCGGCGCCTTCGACCAGCGGGATCAGCGCCGCGACATCCCAGCGCTTGAAGGTGGATTCGATGATGAGGTCAGTGAAGCCCAGGACCATCGTGCCGAAGATATAGCAATCCCCGCCCCAGCGGGTCATCTTCACGGTACGCTGCACGCGGCGAAAGGCGTCGCGCTCGTCCTTGCTGAAATAGCCGTCGGGATGGGTGGCGCAGAGGATCGCGTCGGACAGCGTCTCGCATTGGCGCACGCGCAGCGCCGTCTTGGCGCCCTTATAGTGCAGATGGGCTTCGCCATTGGCGCCGACAAAGCGCTCGCCGATCCAGGGCTGGTCGAGGACGCCGAGCACCGGCTTCAGATCGTCCTCCAGCGCGATCAGCGAGCCCCATTCGTGGCGACCGTTGATGAAGGCGCGGGTGCCGTCGACCGGATCGAGCACCCAGCGCAGCGCGTT
>CAYXMO010000078.1:0-10860 GCA_964465935.1 uncultured Rhizobium sp. | reverse complement strand
TCCGCATCCTGCTGCGCTCGGCCGAGCAGCGCGACCGCTTCTCGCAGCTCGCCGGCGCCGCCCTTGCCACGGTCACGGCGCTGCAAGCCTTCATCAACATGGGCGTCGCGGTGAACCTGCTGCCTGCCAAGGGCATGACGCTGCCGTTCATTTCCTATGGCGGCTCGTCTCTGTTCGCGGTGGCGCTGACCATGGGCTTCGCGCTCGCCGTCACCCGCCAGCGGCCGCAGACCGCCCAGCGCGAGCAGTCGCTCTACGAACTGCTGGGAGCGCGCGCATGAGCGTGATCGTGCTCTCGGCCGGCGGCAGCGGCGGTCATCTCTTCCCGGCACAGGCGCTGGCCGGCGAGTTGCAGAAGCGCGGCCGCGACATCGTCGTGATGACCGACAAGCGTTTCAAGAACTACGTCACCGCCTTCCCGAACGTCCGAATCGAGACCGTGCCATCGGCGGCGTTCTCCGACCGCTCGGTCCTGGGCCTGCTCGCCTCGCCGTTCGAGATCGTCGGCGGCGTCGCGATGTCGCTGCTCAAGCTGGCGCGCCTCAAACCCGCCGCCGTCGTCGGCTTCGGCGGTTATCCCAGCGTGCCGGTGATGGTCGCGGCCATCGTCTCCGGCATCCCGACCGCGATCATCACGCCCGATGCGCTGCTCGGCCGTGCCAACCGGCTGGTGATGAACCATGTCCGCCTGATCGCCGCCAACCTGCCGCTGGTGCGCATTCTGCCCAAGAACATGTCCAAGGTCGTCTACACCGGCAATCCGATGCGCCCCGAAGCCATCGCGCTCGCCGCCGCGCCTTACGATGCGCCGGCGGCCGGCGGCCCGTTCAAGCTCCTCGTCTTCGGCGGCAGCCAGGGCGCCCGTGTCTTCAGCGAACTCCTCCCCGCCGCGCTCAATCTGCTGAGCGCCGAACAGCGCGCCCGCATCGATCTGGTGCAGCAGGCTCGCCCCGAAGATCTCGACGCCGCCAAGGCCGCGTACGCCGCGCTCGGCGTCAAGGCGGAGCTGGCGCCGTTCTTCAAGGACATGCCTGAGCGCATGGCTGCGGCGCATCTTGTGATCGCCCGCTCCGGCGCCGGCACGGTCAGCGAGCTTGCCCTCATCGGCCGCCCGGCGATCCTCGTGCCGCTGCCGCACGCCCTCGACGACAACCAGACGCCCAATGCCGATGCGCTGGCGAACGCCGGCGGCGGTTGGCGCGTGCGCCAGAACGAGTTGACGCCGGAAAAGCTGGCGCAGATGCTGAGCGACGTCCTCGCCGATCCCGCATCGCTCGCGCCCAAAGCGGCCGCGGCGCGCAGCATCGCCAAAGCCGACGGCACCCAGCGCTTCGCCGACGCCGTCGAGCAGATCGCGAGGGCGGCATGATCGCGCCCGTCCGCACGCGTGTGCCCCTCGATGTCGGCGTCATCCATTTCGTCGGCATCGGCGGCATCGGCATGAGCGGCATCGCCGAGATCATGCATAATCTCGGCTACAGGGTTCAGGGCTCCGACGTCGCCGACAACGCCAACGTCAAGCGCCTCCGCAAGATGGGCATCCCGATCATGATCGGGCACGACGCCGCCAATCTCAAAGGCGTCGACGCCGTCGTCTATTCCAGCGCCGTCAAGGCCGGCAACCCGGAGTTCGACGCCGCCCGCGCCCTCAGTCTGCCGCTGGTCCGCCGTGCCGAGATGCTGGCCGAGATCATGCGGCTCAGATCGTGCGTCGCCGTCGCCGGCACCAACGGCAAGACCACGACGACCACCATGATCGCGGCGCTGCTCGACGCCGGCGGCCTCGATCCCACCGTGGTCAATGGCGGCATCATCAATGCCTATGGTACCAACGCCCGCCTCGGCGCCGGCGAGTGGGTCGTGGTCGAGGCCGATGAGAGCGACGGCACCTTCTTGAAGCTGCCGATGACCGTCGCGGTCGTTACCAACGCCGATCCCGACCATCTCGATTTCTACGGCACCTTCGACAGGATGCGCGACGCCTTCCAGCGCTTCATCGAGAACGTGCCGTTCTACGGCTTCGCCGTGCTCTGCCTCGACCATCCCGAGGTCCAGGCCATGGTCGGCCGCATCGAGGACCGCCGCCTGATCACCTACGGCTTCAGCCCCCAGGCCGACATCCGCGCCACCAATGTCCGCTTCTCGCAAGGCGCCTCGCATTTCGACATGGTCGTCACCGACCGCCGTAAGAACACGCAGACGCGTCTCGACGGCATGAGTCTGCCGATGCCGGGCGAGCACAACGTCCAGAACGCGCTGGCCGCGATCACCGTCGCGCGCGAGCTCGGCATCGCCGACGACACCATCCGCACAGCGCTCGCCAAATTCGCCGGCGTCGGCCGCCGCTTCACCAAGGTCGGCGAGTGGAAGGGCGCCGCGATCATCGACGACTACGCCCACAACCCGTTCAAGATCGCCGCCGCGCTGAAAGCCGCGCGCCAGGCCTATGCCGGCCCGGTGATCGCCATCGTCCAGCCGCACCGCTACACCCGCCTGCACGACACCTTCGAGCAGTTCGCCAAGTGCCTCAACGACGCCGACATCGCCATCGTCGCGCCGGTCTACGCCGCGGGCGAGCAACCGATCGACGGCATCAACCGCGACACCTATGCCGAAGCCTTGCGCGCCCACGGCCATCGCGACGTCCGCGTCATCGATGGCGATGCCGACCTGCCGGGATTGTTGGCGAGCCTCGAAAACAATCTCGACGGCGGCGCCATCGTCTTCCTCGGTGCGGGCTCGATCACGCAATGGGCGCACGGCCTCGAAACCGCGCTGAAGGGGAGGGCATGATGATGACCCGTCCCTGCGACGCCCTCCCGCCCGTGCGCGGCACCTACACAGCGGACGCGCCGCTCAAGGACCTGGTCTGGTTCCGCGCCGGCGGCCCGGCGGAAGTGCTGTTCCGTCCCGCCGATGCCGAAGACCTCGCGACCTTCCTTGCCGCCAAGAATGCCGACACCCGCGTCAGCGTGATCGGCGTCGGCTCGAACCTCTTGATCCGCGACGGCGGCATCCCCGGCGTCGTCGTCCGTCTGCCCGGCGCCATGGGCAAGACCGCCATCGACGGCACCCGTGTCGTCGCCGGCGCTGCCGCGCTCGACGCCACTGTCGCCAAGCTCGCCGCCGATGCCGGCATCGCCGGCCTCGAATTCCTCCGCGGCATCCCCGGCACGATCGGCGGCGCGCTGCGCATGAACGCCGGCTGCTACGGCCGCGAGATCAAGGACATCTTCGTCGAAGCCACCGCGATCACCGGCAAAGGCGACATCGTCACGCTGAAACCCGCCGACATGGGCTTCACCTACCGCCACACCGCTGCGCCCGAAGACCTGATCTTCGTCGGCGCCGTCTTCGAAGGCACCCGCGACGATCCCGCCACGATCCGCGCCCGCATGGACAAGCTCGTCACCGACCGCGAAGCGTCGCAGCCGGTCAAGACGCGCACCGGCGGCTCGACCTTCAAGAATCCGCCAGGCCAAAAGGCCTGGGCGCTGATCGACGAGGCCGGCTGCCGCGGCCTGCTGCGCGGCCAGGCCCAGGTCTCGCCGATGCATTGCAACTTCCTGATCAACACCGGCGAAGCCAGCGCCGCCGATATCGAAGCGCTGGGCGAGGAGGTTCGCGCCCGGGTCAAAGAAAAGTCGGGCGTGACGCTGGAATGGGAAATCAAACGGGTAGGCGTGCCGTGACGACATATAAGAGAGTGGCCGTCCTGCTCGGCGGGCGTTCGGCGGAACGCGAGGTCAGCCTGTCGTCCGGCAAGGGCTGCGCTGCCGCCCTGCGCTCGGAGGACTTCGACGTGATCGAGGTCGATCCCGGCGACAACCTCTCGCAGCAGCTGATCGATGCCAGGCCCGACTGCGTCTTCAACGCGCTGCACGGCCGCTTCGGCGAGGACGGCACGGTGCAGGGCCTGCTCGAACTCTTGCGCATCCCCTACACCCATTCCGGCGTGCTCGCCTCGGCGCTCGCCATGCACAAGCAGCGCACCAAGGACGTCTACCGCGCCGCCGGCCTCCCCGTGGTGAATTCCATCGTCGTCGACCGCCGCGAAGCCGCGGCGCAGCACCTGATGAAGCCGCCCTATGTCGTCAAGCCGGTGAACGAGGGCTCCTCGGTCGGCGTCTTCATCATCCGCGAAGGCGATAACCGCCCGCCCGAAGCGCTGGGCAGCGACAAATGGAATCTGTCCAACGAGATGATGGTCGAGGAATTCGTCCCTGGCCGCGAACTCACGGTGGCGGTGATGGGCAGCAAGGGCCTCGGCGTCACCGAGATCACGACCAATCTGGAATTCTACGATTACGAAGCCAAATACGCCGATGGCGGCTCGGTCCATGTCCTGCCGGCGAAGATCCCGGACGCCGTCGCGAAGGACGCGCTCGACTACGCCGTGCGCGCCCATGCGGCGCTCGGCTGCCGCGGCGTGTCGCGCACCGATCTGCGCTACGACGACACCAAGGGCAAGCACCGTCTCGTCCTGCTGGAGACCAACACCCAGCCCGGCATGACCCCGACTTCGCTGGTGCCGGAGCAGGCCGCCTACAACGGCATGACCTACGCCAAGCTTTGCCGCTGGATCGTGGAGGATGCGTCATGCGATCGGTGAAGATCGACCGCAAGGCCTCGCAGCCCCGCACCAAGGCGGGGCGCGGCTCGGCGCGCGCTAGCCGCGGCGGCCCGGCCGCCAAGCCGTTCGGCCGCCGCAAGCAGCCGTCCAACAACGTCTTCGCCCGCGCTTTGCGCGCCGTGCGCTCCTGGTTCGCCTTCCGCCGCCTGATGCTGACCCTGACGGCGGCGTTCCTCGCCATGGTCGGAATCGCCGGCCTCTTCATCGGCGGCTATGTCGGCCGCGCCGTGCATGGCGTGACCGGCGCGACGGCTGCGGTGTTCGACGACGCCGGCTTCGGCATCGCCAAGGTCCATCTTGCCGGCAACAGCCGCACCCCGCCGGAGTCGATCCTCGCCGCGCTCGGCTTCGAGCCCGGCCAGTCGATCTTCGGCGCCGACATCCAGCTGGCGCGCGCCCGCCTGCTGAAGCTCGATTGGGTGGCGCAGGCCGATGTCCGCCGCCGCTACCCCGACGACATCTCCGTCCGCATCGTCGAGAAGCTGCCCTTCGCGCTCTGGCAATCGCCCGACGCCAAGCTTTGGGTGGTCGAGCGCGACGGCGGCCTGATCACCACCGACGGCGTCGCCGAGTTCCGCCGCCTGCCGCTGCTGCTCGGCGCCGGCGGCGCCAGCGCCGCCGACATCGTCGACGCCGTGGCGCAGCACCGCGCCGTCTTCGCCCGCGTGAAAGCGTATCAGCGCGTCTCCGAGCGCCGCTGGAACCTGATCCTGGACGACGGCGTCGTCGTCAAGCTGCCGGAGCAGGCCTGGCAGAAGGAGCTCGACGCGCTCGAACATCTCATCATCGACAAGGGCATTCTGGAACGCGACATCGTCGAGATCGATCTGCGTTCGCCGCAGCAATACTTCTTCGTGGAACGCAGCGGCGAGAAGCAAGACGAGCCGAGGGGGATTTAGAAGGCATGGGAGAGACCATCAAATTGCGTACCTCGGGAGAGACGCCGGCCTACCGCACCGGCCTGATCGCCGTGCTCGACGTCGGTTCGTCCAAGACGGTGTGCCTGATCGGCCGCGCCGAGCCGGGCGCCTTGCGCGTCGTCGGCGCCGCCTTGCGCGAGACCCAGGGCATCCGCGCCGGCACCGTCATCAACATGGACCATACCGAGGAATCGATCCGCGATGCCGTCGCCGCGGCCGAGAACCACGCCGATGTCCGCATCCAGAACGTGATCATCTCGGTCAATTGCGGCCAGCCGGTCAGCGTCACCAGCCGCGCCGCGATGACGCTGGACGGCGAGCTCGTCAGCGACGCGCATCTGCGCCACCTCCTCGCCGACGGCCGCTCGCGCTGCCTGCTCGAAGGCCATGAGCTGATCCAGAGCGCCCCCACGACCTATGTCGTCGACGAGGCGCGCGGCGTCCGCCATCCGCTCGGCATGTTCGCCCAGCGTCTCGGCGTCGCCATGCATGCCGTCGCGGTCAAGCCGTCGCCGCTCAACAATCTCAAGCTCGCGGTCGAGCGCTGCCATCTCAACGTCGTCGGCACCCAGTTCGCGCCCTATGCCAGCGGCATGGCGGCCTTGACCGAGGACGAGAAGCAGCTCGGTGCCACCGTCATCGACATGGGCGGCGGCGTCACCTCGATCGCCGTCTTCCTCGAAGGCCATCTGGTCCATGCCGACGTCGTGCCGATGGGTGGCCAGCAGGTCACCGCCGACCTCGCCCGCATGCTGGCGGCGCCGCTTTCCGCCGCCGAGCGGGCCAAGACCTTATATGGCGCCGCCCTGGGCGACATGGAGGCCGGGGCCGACGTCATCCCGCTCGCCCAGATGGGCGAGGACGGCGAGGATGCCGCCATGCGCGTGCCGCGCTCCATGCTCACCCGCATCATCCAGGCCCGGCTGGAGGAGATTTTCGGCCAGGTCCAGACCCGCCTGCGCGCTTCCGGCTTCGACGTCGCCGCCGGCCGCCGCGCCGTGTTGACCGGCGGCGCCTGCCAGCTCGCCGGCACCCGCGAACTCGCCGGCCGCGTCCTCAACAAGCAGGTCCGCATCGGCCGGCCGCAGAGCTTTCCTGGTCTTCCGGCCGCGTCGGCGGGTCCGGACTACGCGACGGCGGTCGGTCTTCTGATGGCCGGCGCGACGCTGCCGCCCGAGGCTTTGAACCCCGAACTGGCGTCTCGCCCGAGCGAAACGCAAGGCAAAGGATGGCTTGGCCGGTTGACCGGTGGGCTGTTCGGATGATTCAACAATAACAACACGAATCAGTTGGGCTTAGTTGGTGTGACGACGTCATGACGAAGAACAGGCTAGGAGACTGAAATGGCGATCAACTTGAAGGCCCCGGAACTGACGGAATTGCGTCCGCGAATCACCGTGCTCGGCGTCGGCGGCGCCGGCGGCAACGCGGTCAACAACATGATCAACGCCCATCTCGAAGGCGTCGAATTCGTCGTCGCCAACACCGACGCCCAGGCTCTGGCGCAGTCGAAGGCCGAACGCCGCATCCAGCTTGGCCACCGCACCACCGAAGGCCTGGGAGCCGGGGCCTCGCCCGATGTCGGCAAGGCCGGCGCCGAGGAATCGCTCGACGAGATCATGGAACAGCTCGCCGGCTCGCACATGGTGTTCATCACCGCCGGCATGGGCGGCGGCACCGGCACCGGCGCCGCGCCGGTGATCGCCCGCGCCGTGCGCGAGATGGGCATCCTGGTGGTCGGCGTCGTGACCAAGCCCTTCGCCTTCGAAGGCGACAAGCGCATGCGCGCCGCCGAACGCGGCATCCTCGAACTGCAGCAATACGTCCACACCCTGATCGTCATCCCGAACCAGAACCTGTTCCGCGTCGCCAACGACCGCACCACCTTCGCCCAGGCCTTCGCCATGGCCGACGAGGTGCTGCACGCCGGCGTGCGCGGCGTCACCGACCTGATCGTGATGCCGGGCCTGATCAACCTCGACTTCGCCGACATCAAGTCGGTGATCAGCGAGATGGGCAAGGCGATGATGGGCACCGGCGAGGCGGAAGGCGAAGACCGCGCCGCCAAGGCCGCCGACATGGCGATCTCCAACCCGCTGCTCGACGACGTCTCGATGAAGGGTGCCCGCGGCGTCCTCATCAACATCACCGGCGGCCCCGACCTCATGCTGTTCGAAGTGGAACAGGCGGCCAACCGCATCCGCGCCGAGGTCGATCCCGACGCCAACATCATCTTCGGCAACACGATCCTGGACGACATGGAAGGCCGGATTCGTGTTTCGGTCGTCGCCACCGGCATCGATGCCGAGCAGCTGCGCATGCCCGACAAGGTCCAGCCGCTGCGGCCGCACATCAAGCCGGTGCTCAAGCCCGAACCGGCGCCGATCCCGGCTCCGGCTCGCGCCGAGCCGCGCCCCGCCGGCTACACCAACGCCGTGCACCGCCAGCACGAGGCCATCGCCGACGAGATGGGCGCGGCGCTGCCGGCCCGCGCCGCGGCCTCGCCTGCCGAAGCGATGATCCTGGGCGGCGACGACGCGCCGGTGCTTCAGGAAGAAGTCCCCGTGCCGGTCGTGACCCGCGCCCCGGTGCAGCGCATCGAGCCGCTGCGCGCGCCCGCGCCGCAGCCCGAGCCGGAGCGCCGCTTCATGGGTCTGTTCGGCCGCAAGAAGAAGGACGAGCCGCGCGTCGAGCCGGTGCAGCAGCGTCCGGCGCCGCGCGCGACGGCCCAGCCGATGGCGCGGCCGCAGCCGCCGCAGGCCGAGGCGCCGCGTCCGGCGCCGAACCTGGCCGACGATCTGTTCCCCGACCACAAGCGCGACGAACAGTTCGAAATCCCAGCGTTCCTGCGGCGTCAATCCAACTAGGAACAGCATGGTCTGAAATGACAAAGAGCCTCGTCCGGAAGCGGATGGGGCTCTTTGCTTTCAAATTCGGATGTCCAGCCGGCGTCCTGGCTGTGCCGGTGCGTCCTCGTCCAGCATCATCGCCTCGGCGTCGAGATCGGCCGCGGTCTGCTCCATGAGCTTGACGTAGCTCACCAGCGTCATCTCATGCGCGCGGCGGCGGAACTTCTCCGCCAGCAGCCGCAGCTCTGCCGCTTTAGATGTATCCAGACGTCCCATACCGGCAGAACGGGCGCATCGGCCGACCCGTTCCCGGTTAATATCCGTTGACCCTGAAAAGCCTGCCGCTGCCACGCATTTATTTTGCGCCGCGACCCTCTATATTGCCGCCATGACCACGCGCAAGACACTGGCGAGCGAGATCGCCGTCGCGGGCACCGCCCTGCACGCCGGCGGCACGGTGCATATGACGCTGTCGCCGGCCAGCGCCGGGGTCGGCATCGTCTTCCGCCGCGCCGACCAGGACAACGCCATGATCCCGGCGCGCTACGACGCCGTCGCCGAGACCAATCTCGGCACCGTGATCGCCAAGGACGGCGTCAAGATCGCGGTGATCGAGCATCTGATGGCGGCGGTCGCCGGCGAAGGGATCGACGATCTCTTCGTCACCGTCGACGGTCCCGAGCTGCCGATCCTGGACGGCGACGCGCTCAGCTTCTTCCAGCTGCTGCAGAAGGCCGGCACCAAGGACCAGCCCGGCCGGAAGTCCGCGGTCAAGGTCGTCAAGCCGGTCGAGGTCACGATCAAGGACGCGCGCGTCCGCCTGGTGCCGTCCGACGCGCCGGAATATTCCTACGACCTGGACTATTCCAACACCAAGGCCATCGGCAAGCAGTCCTACGCCCTGCGCCTCAGCCGCGAGAGCTTCGCGCAGCAGATCGCCCCGGCGCGCACTTTCGGCTTCCTGCATGAGCTGGAGATGCTCAACAAGATGGGCCTGGGGCGCGGCGCCTCGCTGCAGAACACCCTCGCCATCGACGGCGACGTCGTCGTGAACAAGGACCTGATGCGCTTTCCTGACGAATTCGTCCGCCACAAGATCCTGGACGCGATCGGCGACATGGCGCTGGCCGGCGCCCCGCTGATCGCCCGCTTCGAAGGCGTCAAGTCCGGCCATGGCACCAACAATGCCGTCCTGCGCGCCCTGTTCGCCGATCCGGCCAATTACGTGACAATAGATTTAGACTGACGGGCGATTTAGCTTAAGGCCCGCAAAACCCGTGCTATAAGCCGCCGCCCGAGGCCCTTAACCGTGGCCGCGATGGCACTGGACCAGTTGCTTGCCGCGATGGCATAAGGGCTTGGTCCAACACGAAAAACGCGCCAATCCCCTGGAGCTTTGATGGCCCCTCGCATGTTCCTGAACGCCCGCCTGGCGGCTCTCGCGCTGGCCGCCGGCCTGCTGCTGACGGGCTGCGACACGCTGAACGGCCTGACCGGGCGCGCCGAAGACCCCGACAAGGCGCCCGAATATGTCGACCGCCCGGTCGATCAGATCTACGCCGACGCCTGGAAGAAGATCCGCAGCGAGGACTGGACCGGCGCCGCCAAGCAGTTCGACGAGGTCGAGCGCCAGCATCCCTATTCGATCTGGGCCCGCCGCGCGATGCTGATGTCGGCCTATTGCTACTACCGGGCCAATCACTACACCGAGGCGATCTCGACCGCCGACCAGTACATCGCGCTGCATCCCGGCTCGCGGGAAGTCGCCTATGCCTTCTATCTGAAGGCGGTGTCGCTCTACGAACAGATCGTCGATGTCGGCCGCGACCAGTCCAACACCGAGGACGCGCTGACCGCGTTGCAGGACGTCGTGCAGCGTTTCCCCGACACCGAATACGCCCGCGATGCGACGCTGAAGATCGACCTGACGCTCGATCACCTGGCCGGCAAGGAGATGGAAGTCGGCCGCTACTACCTGCGCGCCGGCGACTACATCGGCGCCATCAACCGCTTCAAGGCCGTGGTCGAGCAGTACCAGAAGACGACCCAGATCGCCGAAGCCTTGGAACGCCTGACCGAGGCCTATTACGCGCTCGGCATCTACAACGAGGCCAAGTCGGCGGCGGCGGTATTGGGCGCCAACTACCCCGGCAGCCCCTGGTATGAGGATGCCTACAAGCTGCTGAGCGAGCACGGCATGAAGCCCGAGATGGACGAGGGCTCCTGGCTGAGCAAGACTTTCGGGCGGATTCTCTAGAAGGCTCTTTTCGATGCTCGCGGCGCTTACCGTGCGGGACATCGTGTTGATCGAGACGGCGGCGCTGGAATTCGCGCCGGGTCTCAACGTGCTCACAGGCGAGACCGGCGCCGGCAAGCCGATCTTGCTCGACGCCCTGGGCCTTGCAGCCGCAGGGCGTGGCAGCCGCCGCCCCCCGGTTCCCCCGGGCCCCGGCCCAGG
>CAYXMO010000077.1:5158-11051 GCA_964465935.1 uncultured Rhizobium sp. | reverse complement strand
GCCGCCGGGCTCCGAGCCGGCCGTCCCCGCCGTGGGCGGCGTCCCGGGCTCGCAGCCGATGGCGATGAGCGACGCCTCGCTCGGCTTCAAGCCGTCGACCGCGCCCGCCCTCGATTCGAACATTTCCCAATTCGTGGCCCAGCCGATCATCGCCCGCTACCAGCAGACCGCCGCCAATGCCGGTGTCGCCACCGGCCCGGTGACGCCGCTGCCGGGCGGCAGTGCCGTCGCGGCGGTCCCGCCGCGCGGCGGCCGCGCCATGGGCGGTCCGGAAGCCATGACCGGCTCGGTCGTCGCCAATTTCGACGCCATCAACGGCAGCGGTACACCGAGCGTCTACGCCAATGCCAACGGCATGCCGCCGGCGGCGGTCGTGATGTTCCCCGGCGACGGCACGGCGCTCTCGGCCGCCGGACGGGCCCAGGTCCGCGCCGCGGTCACCGCGTTCCAGCAGCGCGGCGGCACCGGCTTCATCAAGGTGGTCGGCCATTCCTCCAGCCGCACCGCTAACATGCCGGTCGAGAAGCATCTGGTGGCGATCTTCGCCAAGTCCCAGGCGCGGGCGCAGGCGGTGGCCAACGAGATCATCCGCGAAGGCGTGCCCGCCAGCCGCGTGCTGGTGGAAGCGGTCGGCGACAGCCAGCCGGTATTCTACGAGTCGATGCCGCAAGGCGAAGACGGCAACCGCCGCGCCGAGATCTTCATCCAGGGCTGACGGCGTCAGTCGTAGTATTTGTCCGGCAAGCTGGGCGCGCTGCCCGGGATCTTGACCAGCGACGTATCGAGCCAGTCCTGCGGCGTACCGTTCGGAGGTTTGCCGCTGGCATAGGCGCCGACATAAGGCATCATCCGCGTCGTTTGATAGAGCTGCGGCGTCCAGCCTTCGGGCGCGAGAAACACCGTCGTGGCGCGCTTTTCGCTGTAGGGACAGGCGCCATAGGTCGCGGTGTTCCACAACGTCTGCTGATAGGCGGCATAGTCCTTGTTGTGCCAGGTCGTCTTGCTGACGCCCGTCGCCGGCCAGCCTTCGAGCTGCATAAAGGTGTTGTACTCGCCCGATTTGCCGCTGAGGCTGTTGACGGTGCGCCCGAACAGCAGCGCCAGGATCAGGCCGCAGCCCTGCGGCGCGACGTCTTGGTTGATGTCGAGATAGTACTGGCCGGTGACGTTGCCCAGGCTCGCATAATGCGAGTTCACCGGATCGCCGCGCTGCGGCAGGCCGGAGCTGCGGAACGTCGCATAGAGGTCGCGCCCGTTGTTGCGCGCGATGCCCTGGTTGACGAAATCGCGGTCGGCGGAGATCGCGACGAAATGCGCGCCGCCCGCCAGCAGCATCAGGAAGCTGCGGACATTGGGATCGTTCCACACCGCCGCATTGCCGGAATAGGCCGCCAGATCGAAGGCCTGATAACCACTCAGATTGAACACCGACGCCCCGGTGCCGGTGGTCGAGTCATAGGCGATCACCGGAACCCACATTTTGACCAGCGGCAGGTTCTGGCTCTTGGGCGGCGCGATGTAGTTCATGAGGAATTGCAGGATCGGCCAGTCGGTGCCGCTGCCGGACTTCCAGCAGTTCTCCAGCGCGTTGACGACCTTGTCCATCTGGCCGCCGCTGAAGTCGGCGGGATGATAGGGCACGGTGGTTTGGCGGAAGGCATTGGTGATCACGCTGCCGTCGCGCATGTTCGGACCGAACATCGAATTGGCGAAATCGGTGCAATTGTCGGTGGCACTGTAGGGCTTGTCGGCCAAGGGCACGGCGTAGCCGCTGGTGCCGCTCACCGAGACGCCGAGATAGACGTTCATCGCCGCGTCGACCGGGTCGCCGGTATAAATCTGATCGTAGGTGCCGACGCAGTTGGCGGCGCAATTCGGCGGCCCGGCGGGATCGGTCACCGAATTCTGCAGCTGGACATAGGTCGTGCCTTTGAGCTGCGGGTGCGTGTAGAAGCCTACGAAATTGAGGGCGCCACCGCCCGCCGCATTGCTGTTGAGCGTGAACGTGCCCTTGTTGCCGCCATTGATCAGCGCGCTGTTCTTGGCCGTGACCTTGATCGTGCCGCCGGCCGCGACGCTGGCCTTGTCGGCGGTGCAGGCAGGGCCTTCCTGGCTCGGCCCGGCCTTGAAATAGAGCGTCGTGTTCGTGAGGTTGGTGACGGTGATGTTGATGGTACGGGACATGAGGCGTCCTTTCGAGTTCGAGGCTGGCCAAGACCTTCCTGAAACGCGCAGGACGAGGGCAAAGAGACCTCAGCCCCGGTGTCCGTGCAATATGCCGGCGGCTGGCGCTGTGATCGCGGCGCCGGAAAATGCGCAGCCAATATGCTTTAAGAGCGGCCTCTAACCCCATTGACGGGCAAGGCTTCCAACCCGATGCTGCGCCCGCGAGGCGGTTGCTTCGCCTGATGTTTACGGTCCCACGCCCATGCAAACCGACTTCTACCGCATCAAGCGGCTCCCGCCCTACGTCATCGAGGAAGTGAACATCCTCAAGGCCAAGGCGCGCGCCGCGGGCGAGGACATCATCGACTTCTCGATGGGCAACCCAGACATGCCCACGCCCAAGCATATCGTCGACAAGCTGATCGAGACGGCGCGCGACCCGCGCTCCAACCGCTATTCCGCCTCCCGCGGCATCAAGGGCCTGCGCAAGGCCTATGCCGCGTTCTACGAGCGCCGCTTCGGCGTCGCGGTCGATTGGCAGTCCGAGGTCATCGCCAATATCGGCTCCAAGGAAGGCTTCGCCAACCTCGCCCAGGCGATCACCGCGCCCGGCGACGTGGTGCTGGTGCCCAATCCGGCTTATCCGATCCACGCCTTCGGCTTCATCCTGGCCGGGGCCGCGATCCGCCACGTCCCGGCGCGTACGCCGGAAGAATATCTGAGCAATCTGAGCCGCGCCGTGAAGCATTCGGTACCGTCGCCGCTGGCGCTGGTGGTGAACTATCCTTCGAACCCGACGGCGCAGGTGGTCGAGCTCGACTTTTACAAGGAGATCGTCGCCTTCGCGAAGAAGCACGAGATCTGGGTGCTCAGCGATCTCGCCTATGCCGACATCTATTTCGACGACAAGAACCCGCCGCCATCGATCCTGCAGATCGACGGCGCCAAGGACGTCGCCATCGAGTTCCAGTCGCTGTCCAAGACCTACGCCATGCCCGGCTGGCGCATGGGGTTCGCGGCCGGCAACAAGCATCTGATCCATGCGCTGGGCCGCATCAAGTCCTATCTCGACTACGGCGCCTACACCCCGATCCAGGTCGCGGCGGCGGCGGCGCTGAACGGGCCGCAGGACTGCGCCGACGAAATCCGCGCCACCTACAAGTCGCGCCGCGACGTGTTGGTCGACTCGATGAAGCGGGCAGGGTGGGACATCCCCTCGCCGCCGGCCTCGATGTTCGCCTGGGCCCCGGTGCCGGAGAGCTATCGCGAAAAGGGCTCGATGGAGTTCGCAAAACAGTTGCTGATCCATGCCAAGGTCGCGGTGCTGCCGGGCACCGGCTTCGGCGAATATGGCGAGGGTTATGTCCGCGTGGCGCTGGTCGAGAACGAGCACCGCATCCGCCAGGCGGCGCGCAACGTGAAGAAGTTCCTGTCCTTGCGGGTCAACGAGCCCGCGGCCCTGGAAACCGCGAAGTGAAGGCACCCTTGCGCATTGCGATGGCCGGGCTGGGCACGGTCGGCGGCGGCGTCGCCAAGGCGCTGGCCAGCCGCGAACTCGCCGAACGCGCCGGGCGCAAGCTCGAGATCGCCGCCGTCTCGGCACGCGACCGGGCCAAGGATCGCGGCTTCGATCACTCGCGCATGGCCTGGACCGCCGATGCCGCGGCGCTGGCGAAAGCCGATGTCGATGTCGTGGTCGAGCTGATCGGCGGCGAGGACGGCATCGCGCTCGCCGTGGTCGAAGGCGCGCTGAACGCGAAAAAGCACGTCGTGACCGGCAACAAGGCGCTGCTCGCCAAGCATGGCGCGCGGCTGGCGGCGCTGGCGGAAAGCCAAGGCGTCGCGCTGAAATTCGAAGCCGCCGTCGCCGGCGGCATTCCGATCGTGCGGGCGCTGCGCGAGAGCCTGGTCGCCTATAGCGTCGAGGCGGTGCGCGGCATCTTGAACGGCACCTGCAACTACATCCTGACCCAGATGGAAGCGACCGGACGCAGCTTCGAGGACGTGCTGAAGGAAGCGCAGGCGCTGGGCTATGCCGAAGCCGATCCGGCGCTCGACGTCGGCGGCGGCGATACCGCGCATAAGCTGGTGCTGCTCTCCAGCCTCGCCTTCGGCACCGTGCCCGACCAGAAGAACATCAGCGTCGAAGGCATCGAAGGCATCACGCCCGAGGACATCCGCTTCGCCCGCGAGTTCGGCTTCCGCATCAAGCTGCTCGGCATCGCGCGGCGCACCGCGCAAGGCATCGACCAGCGCGTCCAGCCTGCGATGGTGCGCGCCGGCACGCCGCTCGCCGATGTCGACGGCGTGTTCAATGCGGTGATGGCCCATGCCGGGCCGGCGGGGCGCTATTTCTTCGAAGGCCGCGGCGCCGGCGAGGCGCCCACGGCGCTGTCGGTGGTCGGCGATCTTGTGGATATCGCGCGCGGCAATTTCGGACCCTCCTTCGGGCGGCCCGCCACCAGCCTCAAGCCGCTCAAGCCCTCCGACCCCGGCGCCGCGGCCTCGGCCTATTATCTGCGCTTCGAGGTCCTGGACGTGCCCGGCGTCCTGGCCGAAATCGCCCGCCACCTGGCCGAAGCGCAAGTGTCCATCGGCAGCATGATCCAGCGCGCCCGCAGCCCTGGCGAGCCGGTTTCCATCGTCATGATCACCCATGAAACCTCACAGGCTTCCATCGAGCGTGCCTTGAAGGCTATACGCACCTCCGACAAGGTGCGCGCCCGTCCGTGCATGATTCCCATGGAGGCAGCTTGAACACGAAGACCCCAGTGGCGCCCGGCAAACACAGCCCGCTCGACCGCGCCTTTGCGCTGGAAGCGGTGCGCGTCACCGAAGCCGCGGCGATCGCGGCGGCGCAGCAGATCGGGCGCGGCGACGAGCATGCCGCCGACCACGCCGCCGTCGAGGCGATGCGCCATGCCTTCAACTCGCTGCCGATCAGCGGCACGGTGCGTATCGGCGAGGGCGAGCGCGACGAGGCGCCGATGCTGTTCATCGGCGAGCAGGTCGGCACCGGCGGCCTCGCCGTCGACATCGCGCTCGACCCGCTTGAAGGCACAACGCTGACCGCCAAGGCGATGGCGAACGCGCTGGCGGTGATGGCGATGGCCGAGCCGGGCACGCTGCTCAACGCCCCCGACACCTATATGGACAAGATCGCGATCGGCCCCGGTTACGCCGAGGGCGTGATCGACCTCGACGCCGATCCGGCCGACAACATCCGCGCCATGGCAAAGGCCAAAGGCGTCAAGCCGCGCGACATCACCGCCTGCATCATGGACCGGCCGCGCCATGAGGAGCTGATCGCCAAGGTGCGCGCCGCCGGCGCCGCGGTGCGCCTGATCACCGACGGCGACGTCGCCGGCGTCATCGCCTGCACCGATCCCTCGACCGACATCGACATCTATCTGGGCATCGGCGGCGCGCCAGAAGGCGTGCTGGCGGCGGCGGCGCTGCGCTGCGTCGGCGGCCAGATGCAGTCGCGCCTGGTCATCCGCAACGATTCGGAGCGCGAGCGCGCCGCCAAATGGGGCATCAAGGACCTCAAGCGCAAATACTCGCTCATGGAGATGGCGTCCGGCGACGTGGTCTTCGCCGCCACCGGCGTCACCGACGGCTCGATGCTCAAAGGTGTGCATTACGACGGCAATTTCATCACCACCGAGAGCGTGGTGATGCGCTCGGCCACCGGCACGGTGCGCTGGATCAAGGCGCGGCATGTGCG
>CAYXMO010000077.1:0-5058 GCA_964465935.1 uncultured Rhizobium sp. | reverse complement strand
TGGTGATGCGCTCGGCCACCGGCACGGTGCGCTGGATCAAGGCGCGGCATGTGCGCTCGCGTCACTTGAAGGATGAGCGCTAGCGCCCGCGCGCTGCCGCCGGACGCGGCCTTCGGCGTCGCGCGCTCGTTCACGGGCCGGCGCTGGCGCCTGATCGACAGCGACGACAAGGCGGCCGAGGCGCTGGCGCGCGAAGCCGATATTTCGGTCGCGCTGGCGCGGCTGCTGCAGGCGCGCGGCATCGCGGCGGCCGACGTCGCGGATTATCTGCAGCCGACGCTCAAGCGCTTCCTGCCCGAGCCGCTGAGCCTCAAAGACATGGACAAGGCGGTCGCGCGTGTCGCGCGTGCCGTCGAGAACAATGAGCGCGTCGCGGTGTGGGGCGATTATGACGTCGACGGTTCGACCTCGGCGGCGCTGCTGTTCGAGTTCTTCACCGCCCTCGGCATGCCGCCACGGCTCTACATCCCCGACCGCATGACCGAAGGCTACGGTCCCAACACGGCGGGCCTGCTGAAACTGAAAGGCGAGGGCATCGGCCTCGTCGTCACCGTCGACTGCGGCGCCGGCGCGGCGGCGCCGCTGGCTGCCGCGCGCGAGGCGGGGCTCGACATCGTGGTGCTCGACCACCACGCGGTCGAGACCGCGCCGCCGGCGCTGGCGCATGTCAACCCGAACCAGCCGGGCGATGCGTCCGGCCTCGGCCATGTCTGCGCCTGCGGCATCACCTTCCTGTTCGCGGTGGCGCTCAACCGCCATCTGCGCGACTGCGGCTTCTACGCGCGCAAATCCCTCGCCGAGCCCGACTTGCGCAATTACGCCGATCTCGTCGGCCTCGCGACGGTGTGCGATGTCGTTCCGCTGACCGGCGTCAACCGCGCCTTCGTGCGCGCGGGACTGGCGCGGCTGAACAAGCTCGAACGCATGGGCTTGCGGGCGCTGGCCCAGGTCTCGCAGATCGCGCCGCCCTTCACGCCGTATCATCTGGGCTATTTGATCGGGCCGCGCATCAATGCCGGCGGGCGGGTCGGGCGGTCGAGCCTGGGCGTCGAATTGCTGACGGCAGACGCCGCCTCGGCGCAGGGGCTGGCGCTCAATCTCGACGTCCACAACCGCGAGCGCCAGGCGATCGAGAAGACGATCCTCGACGAAGCCATCGCGCTGGCGCAGTCCCAATCCAACGCGCCCTTCGTGCTGGTGGCGAATGACGGCTGGCATGCCGGTGTCGTCGGCATCGTCGCCGGGCGGCTCAAGGACCGCTTCGGCAAGCCGGCCTTCGTCGCCGGTTTCGAGGGCAGCCTTGGCCGCGGCTCGGCACGCTCCATTCCTGGCATCGACATCGGTGCGCTGGTGCGCGCGGCGCGCGATGCAAAGCTGATCGAGAGCGGCGGCGGCCACGCCATGGCCGCCGGCTTCGGCCTCACACCTGCCCAAATCGACGGCTTCCGCGCCTTCCTCGCCGAACACTTCGAGCGCGCCGGCGACGCGCTGGCGGCGATGAGCGATCTCACCCTCGACGCCGCCGTGTCGCCGGCGGGCGCGACGGTGGCGCTGGTCGAGGAGCTGGCGCAGGCCGGACCCTATGGCGCCGGCAATGCCGAGCCGTTGCTGGTGCTGCCCGACGTCACCGTCGCCTTCGCCGACATCGTCGGCAAGGATCATGTCCGCCTGCGCCTTACCGGCGGCGACGGCGCGCGGCTGGACGGCATCGCGTTCCGCGTCGCCGGCACGCCGCTGGGCGCAGCGCTGCTGGGGTCGCGCGGCAAGCGCATCCATGCCGCCGGGCGGCTGCGCGCCGACGAGTGGCAGGGCCGAAAACGCGCGCAACTTCAATTGGAAGACGCCGCCTCCGCCGGTGCATGAACCCCGGCTTGCCAAGCGGCACGTCGGGCTTTATAGCCCGCCCCCACGCGCCCTTCGTCTATCGGTTAGGACTCAAGATTTTCATTCTTGCAAGAGGGGTTCGACTCCCCTAGGGCGCGCCACCCTTCGCTGCTTCGCAGCTTCGGGTGGCAGGCCACCCAACCAGAATTCAGCGAAGGGTGCCCTCCGAAGCCTTGGCGTAGGAGGGCTGCCGACAACCCCGCGAGCTTCGGCTCGTCGGCCATCTGACCGCGACGGCTTGTCCGCTCAAATGTGCACGGTGATCCCGGCGGTGACGGCGACGGCGCTGGTGACCGTGGATTGATAGCGAACCGCCGTCCGCAAGGTCCAGTCGGCGCTGAACCGCCACTCGACGCCAACGCCCGCCCGCGCGCCGAACTGGTTGCTGATATAGCCATACGCCGGCGCATAGTTCGCGTTGACATAGGACGCGCCGCCGGTCGCAAACAGCGACAGGCTGCGGCCGGTCGGAAGATACCAATACCCGTCGACATAGCCGCCGCTGAGCGTCGAGGATGTCGCCATGATCCCGACATATCCCGCTTCGAAGCCGTAATGACGATTGCGAAAGCCCAAGCCGAGATTGACGGTCTTGGCGCCGCCGCCATTGCCAAACAAGTATCCCGCATCGACCGCGGTGTAGACGTAGCCGCGATCCACGAAATCGCGCGAGGCGCCGAGCGCGCCCGCAGGCAAGGCGAGACAGGCGGCGCAGTTGAGCGCCGCGATGGCGGCAAGACGCATGTCGATCTCCAAATTCCCCAGACAAGGCTGGCGACACACGCTGAAATACTGAATCCGAGCTGCAAACGGAAGTAGCGTATCTTCCCTGATTTTGCACGCAGAGCGTGTAGTGCGCAAATCGGCGGCAGGTCTTGGCACGGTCGCGGCGCCGGCCTGGGCTACCATCGCGCGAGGCCATTCGATTCGCGTGACGCATGAAGACCTATCTCACCCGCACCTGGGTCAATCCCAAGCTCGTCCATGGCGAGTCCAAGATTCACTACGACGGCGTCCTGGTCGCGGCGCCGATCAAGGCGGGCGAGAAGCTGATGGAGTTCGGCGGCCAAAGGGTCGGTCGCGCCGATGCCGAGGACCAGGAGCGCTACCGCGTGCGCTCGGTCTGGATCGTCGCCGACGACGTCTTCCTGGCGCTGCCGATCGAGGATGTCGAGCCCAGCCTGGACGAGAACCTGAACCATTCCTGCGACGCCAATGCCTGGCTGGCCGACGAGGTGACCCTCGTCGCCAAGCGCGACATCGCTGCCGGCGACGAGATCACGATGGACCAGGGCACCTGGAACTTCGACGTCAGCGAATACACCGTCGATGCCGAGGACTGCACCTGCGGCGCGCCCGACTGCCGCGTGCGGCTGACGCAGGACGACTGGCAGATCGCGGCCGTGCAGGAGCGCTATCGCGGCCACTTCCATCCCATCGTCCAGGCGATGATCGACGCCCGGCGCAAGGCTGCTTAACCGTTCACCCGCCGTTCGCCGCGCGCGAACCAGGCGATGATCGTGCCGAACACCAGCATCGCCACCAGGTTCTCCGCCTGCTTGACCGTGAACGGCGGCATGCCGCCGCCGATGGCCGAGAGCGGCACCACGACATAGGTCATCACGATGAAGACGCCGACGCCGAAGGCGAGGCCGGCCGGCAGCCAGTGGCGGCGCAGCACCGGCAGCAGGCTGGCGCCGAAATTGTAGATCGTGGCGATCAGGATCGACATCGCGACCTGCAGCACCAAACCGAGCGCCGACGACTGCAGGCCGCCAGCCTTAGCTGCCGGCAGCCCGATCAGGCCGCCGGCGATGAAGCGCGTGATGCGCAAGGGATCGGCGAAACCGTTGATCGCGCTGGCGGCGCCGATGTCGACGATCCCGGCGATGGTGCCGCCGAGCAGAATCGCGACGATCGCGGAATGATGTCCCCGCATGCTGAAATCCCCCCGAAAATCGCCGCCCTACATCGGGATCGGCATGGTCTCGCAGACTTCGATCGAGCCGCCCGCCTTGATGTGCGGATGGCCGTCGGTGAACTTCACCGCTTCGTCCAGGCTGGCGGCGTTGACGATGGAGTAGCCGGCGACCCGCGTATCGGGATGGGTGCCGACCGACTTTTGCGGCCCGATGGGTGCGCCGCCGTCGACGATCCGGTCGCCCATGCGGCCGAAATAGGCCATCCAGTTTTCCATCATGGCCTTGCCTTCTTCGGCCGATTTGGGCGGATTGCCGCCGAAATACAGGTACAGGAACTTTTTCATCGCTGCTCTCCGCTTCTGGCGCGGCGGAGCCTAGCCGATCCGGGTCCGGCGGGGCAGGAGAAGGTGCTCACGAAACCGCGAGGTTGAAAGCGGCGCGCCCTTGCGCAAACCGCCGCGCCTGTCAGATTCAGGCTGCAAACATCTGCGCCGGAGTTTCCATGTCCGCCAAATCCGCTTCCGTTCTGCTGGCCGCCGTCCTACTCGTCCCCGGTGCGGCGCTGGCCGCGCACGGCAAGGTCGGCCTGTGGTCGAGCACCACCACCGTCGCCATTCCCGGGATGAAGCCGCAGACCCATGCCGCGACCTTCTGCATGACCCAGGCCGACGTGAACTCCGACGCGCCGGTTGGCGGCAACCGGGATTGCACCTACCAGAACGTCCATGTCAGCGGCCAGACCTACACCGCCGACATGGTATGCAAGGGCCAGTTCGAGGCCACCGGCCATTTCTCCTCGACCTATTCGAGCGACAGCCACTACACCGCGACGATCACGATCAACACCAGCGGCATGACGATGACCAACAGCGTCGTGGGCAACTGGGTCAAGGCCGACTGCACCGGCGCGATGCATTAGGGTCCGGACGCGAACTATCTCGCACCAACTCACTGTCATGGCCCGCCGGAGTGCGGGCCATCCAGGTTGGCGTGAAGCCCGATGCCGCAGAAAATGTCTGCGTCTTATCCTGCATGAGCAGAAAAGATTTCACCTGGATGGCCCACACTCCGGTGGGCCATGACAATTGTGAAAATCGCAACGGGTTGGGCAGAAATCGGCGCTCAAAACACCTTCGGTGCGTTCGGGTCCTCGAATGCCTTGTCGTAGGTGAACCAGCCGGCATAGGTGTAGCGTAAGCCCTTGGTCACGCGTGACACGCCGTGGACGTATTCGGCGCCGGCGCCGAACACC
>CAYXMO010000076.1:0-11056 GCA_964465935.1 uncultured Rhizobium sp. | reverse complement strand
GGGCATGTGAACTACGACGCGATTCCCGCCGTGGTCTACACCGCGCCGGAAGTCGCCTCCGTCGGCAAGACCGAGGAAGAGCTGAAAGCCGCCGGCATCGCCTACAAGGTCGGCAAATTCCCCTTCACCGCCAACGCCCGCGCCAAGACCATCGCCGCGACCGACGGTTTCGCCAAGCTGATCGCCGACGCCAAGACCGACCGCGTGCTCGGCGTCCACATATTGGGCGCCGAAGCCGGCAATCTGATCGCCGAAGCCGCGCTCGCCATCGAGTTCGGCGCCGCGTCGGAAGACATCGCCCGCACCAGCCACGCCCACCCGACCTTGAGCGAAGCCGTCCGCCAGGCGGCGATGGGCGTCGAAGGCTGGACGATGCAGATGTGACGACGCCCCAAAGGGCGTCGTCATCCCGGACGCGCACCGCGCGAGCCGGGATCCAAGGGGACAGCGCACGCACTGCCGGTATAGACTCGCGCCATGGCACGCCGCCCCGTCTGCTCCACGCTCAGCCTGACCATCCGCCTCGCGCGCGGCGCGGCGGAGATTGCGGACGCGGCGGCGCTCTATGTCCGCAGCGGCAGGGCCGCCTTCACCTGGCGTTCGCCGGACTATTTCCAGGCCGCCGATTTCCTGCGTTTTGCCGAGGAGGAAGATGTCTGGCTCGCCTTTTTGGGCGAGGCGCCGGTCGGCCTGCTGTCGCTGTTCCGGCCTGAGAGTTTCATCCACTGCCTCTACGTCGATCCCGATGCGCAAGGCCTGGGCGTCGGACGCGCGCTGGTCGCGCAGGTGCGCAAGGCCGCCGGCGGGCCGCTGACGCTGAAGCTCGACCTGCCCAACCGCCGCGCCATCGCGTTCTACGAAGCCACGGGCTGGGAACGCATGGCCGAGCTCGACGACCAGGGCGTCGACGATGCCGGCATCACCTGGGCGCGCTATCGGCTGGCCTGATCAGCCGCGAACGAACATGCTCGGGCCGCACCCCGATGCCGATGAAGCGCGCCGGCCATTGCCGGAGCCACTTCCAGCGGTTGAGAAGGTAGAGAATCGCCGGCGGCTTCGGCGTCACCTGGTTGCGGATGGTCGGCGACAGCACGTTGTTCTGCGCGAACACCTGCACCGTCTGCACCACGCGGGTCGGGAACTGCCGCCGCTTCTGCACCCGGTTGAGTTCGGCGAGCGAGGGCGTGCGCCGCCGCAGGATCGGGCTCAGGATGTTCGCGGTCGCAACGGCGTCCTGGATCGCCAGGTTGATGCCGACGCCGCCGACCGGCGACATCGCATGCGCCGCGTCGCCGATGCACAGAAGGCCCCGCCGCGCCCAGCGCGTCAGCCGGTCGATCGTGACGGTCAAGAGCTTGACGTCGTCGAAGCTCTTGATGGTCTCGACCCGGTCGCGCGCGAATCCGGCGGCGGTGCGCAGCCGGGCGTGAAAGCCGCCCAGCCCTTCCGCCTTCAGCTGCTGGAAGGCGCCCTTGGGAATGATCATGGCGCACTGCCAGTAATCGCCGCGGAACAGCATCACGAACAGCGTGCCGCCGACGAAGCGCCCCACCGGCTGGCGCGGATCGCCTTCCTCCACCGGCAGGCGAAGCCACAAAACGTCGAACGGCGCGCCGATGTCCTTGACCTTCAGCTTGGCCTTGGCCCGCACCGTCGAGTGCCGTCCGTCGGCCCCGATCACCATCCGCGCCAAAAGATCGCCGCTGCCGTCCGGCGTCTTGACGCGCACGCCGGTGATCTTGCGCCGGCGCGTCAGCAGTTCGGTGACTTCGGCTTCCATGGCGAGATGGAAGGTGGGGAATTTGCGCGCCTCGGCCGCGAGGAAGTCGAGGAAGTCCCATTGCGGCATCAGCGCCACGAACTTGCAGCGCGTCGGCAATTGCGACATGTCGGCGACGCGGAACGCGTCCTTGCCGAACTCCGCCGTGATCTCAACCGCCTTCTCGTGCGGCCGTTTGAGGAATTCGTCCAGGATGCCGAGTTCGTCGAGGATTTGCAGCGTCGAGGGATGCACCGTGTCGCCGCGAAAATCGCGCAGGAAATCCTTGTGCTTTTCCAGCACCCATACATCGATCCCGGCGCGTGCCAGCAGATAGCCGCACATCATGCCGGCGGGGCCGCCGCCGGCGATCACGCATTGGGTGTTGAGCGTATCCACGCGCCGGACGCTAAGCGGTCAACCGCGCGCGCTCAAGCACTGGCGGCGCATCAATGTGCCGCGAGAAACGCCTTGACCCGGTCGCTGGCATTGCGGCGTACGTTCATCCAGAACAACTGATAATCGTAATTGTGATAATTGCTCCCCGGCAGCACGACCAGGCGATAGGGCCGGGGCTGCGGTTCGGTGATGATCAGCGCGCCGTTGTCGCAGCGCGCGCCGACGACGCCGGGGTCGATGGGACGCGGCGGATCGCTTTGCCCCGGCGTCCAGCCGCCGAGATTGGCGCTCGCGGGAACTGCCTCGCCGTTCAAGCTCCAGGACAGCGGATTGGTGCAGACGAAGGGTTCGTTTGCCGTCGCCGGCGAATAGCCGTTGCGCGCGACGAAGTCCGTGCGCTGCTTGCGCGCATCGGCATCGGCGCCGAGCGTGCTCCAGGTCAGGACGCAGCCGGTATCGGTGGCGCTTTGGCACGGTGCCATCGTCTTCTGCTTCTTGAACCAGCTTTCGGGAATCCAATTGCCGACGACATAGGCCGCGACCAGCTGCTTGCGCAGCGGCGTGCCGTCGATCAGCTCGGGGATCAGCCGGATCAGCATGCGCGAGCCCTGGCTGTGTCCGGCCAGGATGAAGGGTCGGCCGCGATTGTAATGCGCGATGTAATACTGGAAGGCACGCTTGACGTCGGAATAGGCCAGATCCTCCGCGGCGCGCGAATTGGCATCGTAACGGATCACGGCGCTGAAGGTGAACTGGCGGTAGCGCGGCGCATAGACCGCGCAGCAGCCGTTGAAGGCGCTCGCCTGGGCGCGCAGCGGTCCCATGTCGGTGCGCTTGTTGGTGTCGGCGTCGCTGAGGTCCTGGTTCCAGGCGCTGTTGGAGAAGAACGTCGTCGGGTGAACGAAGAACACGTCCACGGGCGCCGCCGCCGCATCGGCCATCGGCTCGCCCGGCGGCGCGACATCGGCCGCGTCCTTCATGTTGGGCAACGCGCCCCAGGAGGCGCGCTGGGCATAGTCCGGCGGCTGCGGCGTCTGCGCAAAGGGCGTCGACGGCGGATGCGCGAATATGAGCGCCGACAGAATGGCGAGTTGCTGGCCATAGGCCAGGCCCAATCCGGCCAGCACCACGGCCACCACGCCCACTGCCACCATCGCGCGCCGCATCGTCCGTCCTCGCCGTCGCCAAGGCTTCAACGCTGCGCTAGGGTCGGTCCGTCTGTCGAGAGGATTTTGCATGCGTGCCAATCGCTTGCGCGAGGCTTGGGCGTCCGGCCGCGCCGTCACCAATGTCTGGGTCAGTCTGGGGGGCATCCTGCCCACCGAGATTCTCGCGCATCAGGGCTGGGACAGCCTCACCGTCGACATGCAGCACGGCCAGGCAGATTTCGCCGGCGTGGTGCAGATGCTGACCGCTATCTCCACCACCGATGCCGTGCCGCTGGTGCGCGTGCCGTGGAACAATCCGGGCGACATCAATCGCGTGCTCGACGCCGGCGCCTATGGCGTGATCTGCCCCAACATCGACACCGCCGAGCAGTGCGAGGCGTTCGTCTCCGCCTGCCGCTACGCGCCGGACGGCACGCGCAGCGTCGGGCCCAAGCGCGCCGTGCTCTATGGCGGCGCCGATTATCTCGCCAAGGCCAACAAGACGATCCTCACCATGGCGCAGGTCGAATCGGCCAAGGCGCTCGGCAATGTCCACGCCATCGCCGGCGTGACGGGACTCGACGTCGTCTTCATCGGCCCGACCGATCTGGGCCTGTCGCTGGGCCGCGCGCCCACCGCCGACCAGACCGACCCCGTGGTGGTGAAGGCGATCGATGAGATCCTCGCCGCCACCAAGGCGGCCGGCAAGCGTGCCGCGATCTATTGCAAGTCCGCCGCCTATGCCAAGGCGATGATCGCCAAGGGCTTCGACTTCGTCGTGGTGACCTCCGACGAAGCGCTGCTCAGCGCCGGCGCGGCGGTCGCGGCGCAGTTCCGCTAAAGCTCTTCGACCTTGTAGCCGGCGCGGCGCAGCAGTGCCGGCACGCCACGTTCCGTTACCAGATGTCCGGCCCCGACGGTGACCAGGAACGTGCCGCTCTCCTTGTCGAGCACGTCTTCGAGCGGTTTCAGCCACGCCTTGTTGCGGTCGTCGAACAGCGCCTTGCGCGCGACCGGATGCTGCGCGAAGCCCTTCATCAACAGCGTCGCGAGCCTATCCTGGTCGCCCGCCATCCAGGCCTCGGTCAGCGCATCCATCTCGGTGTCCTCGGTCTTGAAGTCCTTGAGGAACACTTCGAAAGCTTCGAGTTCGACCTTCGGATCGTTCGGCGCCAGCAGCGCGACCTGCTGCTCCAGGGTTTCGAAATAGCGCAGCGGCTTGCCGCGCGCCTGCACCTCCTGGACGATCTGCAGGTCGACGCCGGTGGGCGGCGCCTTGTTCGCCTTGGCGAATTTCAGTCCCATCATGGCGACGGTCACCAGCCAGGGCCGCCGCGTGTCGAAATTCGCCTCCGGCACGCCGAGCAGTGCCAAATCATCTTCGAAGTCCTTCATCGCATCCGGCGGCAGCAGCGTATGCAGTGACTGGCCCGCCGGCAGCGAGCCTTTGGTCTCGATGAATTGCCGAATCGCGTTTTGATCGAGCGGCGCTTCGAAATAGAACGTATCGGCGGCGCGGATCGCAGCGTCGATGCGCGCGTCGCGCCACGCCAGCGCCGGCGACAGGACATGCACCGAGCCGAAGAGGTAGACCGTGCTGTGCGTGCCGGTGACGCGCCACAGCGCCGGATGGCCGGCGGACGGCGCGTCCGCCGCGAAAGCGCCGCCCACCAGCAGCGCCACCAGGAATCCCAGGATCGCGTTCTTCATGCTGGTCCCACCGTGTCGGACGCTCAACTTCACGGAACCGGGCCGGACCGGCAATCGGCGGTGCCTGCCGGCGCCGCCATTTCTCTGCCCTGTTGCATCCACGCCTCTTACCAAGCCCACCGCTTTCCCCTATAGGTGGAGTCGCAACAAGTCTTGAAAGGAGGTGATCCAGTGTCTCATTGTCATTACCTGCGGACGTCGAAAGCCGCGACCTGGATCCTCGCCTCTGGTGAGGTCAGCGCCGCGTAAGCGACGCTTCGCGGCCCGTCACGGACCGCAGTAAGACAAGGGAAGGGCTGTCCCGATCGGGCAGCCCTTCTTTGTTTTTTGGGGCTCAAAACCCTCACGCGGACGTGAGACCCGTCTTAAGCGCGGGTCGGCCGATTGTGATAGGAAAAGCCCGCAGCCGCGCTGCAACAGCGGCGTTTGGGGAGACCTTCATGTTCCTGCGTTCGCTTCTGCTTGCGCTTGCGCTTGCTTGCGCCGCCGCGGCCCTGGCCGCCGAACCGGCGGTCGAGCACGGCGTGCAGCGCGCCAATATGGACACCACGGTGCGGCCCGGCGACGATTTCAATCTCTACGCCAACGGCGCCTGGCTGAAGACGGCGGTGATCCCGCCCGACCAGGCGTCCTGGGGCTCGTTCTCGACCTTGCGCGACAAGGCGGCCAAGCGCACCGCCGACCTGATCGAGGACATGGCCAAGCAGACCGCGGCGCCGGGCTCGAACGAACAAAAGATCGGCGACTTCTACGCCAGTTTCATGGACGAGGCCGCCATCGAGGCCAAGGGCCTCACTCCGCTCAAGCCCGAGCTCGACGCCATCGCCGCGATCGGCGACAAGACGGCGCTGGCCCGTGCGCTGGGGCGCACCGTGCGCGCCGATGTCGACGCCCTCAACAACACCAATTTCTACACCGAGAACGTCTTCGGCCTTTGGGTCGCGCCGGGCTTCGCCGATCCGGATCGCTACACCGCCTATCTGCTGCAAGGTGGCCTCGGCCTGCCGGATCGCGCCTATTACATCGCGGGCGACGCCAAGAACCTCCAAATCCTCGCCGCCTACCGCGCCCATGTCGTGAAGGTGCTCGAACTTGCCGGCGTCGCCGATGCCGACAAGAAGGCCGACGCCATCGTCGCGCTGGAGACCCGCATCGCGCTGGCCCAGGGCACGCGCGCAGACTCCGAAGATGTGCTCAAGGCCAACAGCCATTGGACGCGCGCCGATTTCATCGCGCATGCGCCGGGCCTGGACTGGAACGCGTTCTTCGAAGGCGCTTCGCTCGGTGCCGAACAGAACGTCACCGTGTGGCAGGAGAGCGTGGTGCCCGGCGTCGCCGCCGCGGTGGCCGCTACGCCGCTCGACACCTGGAAGGCCTATCTCGTCTTCCATCTGCTCAATCATTATTCGGGGCTGCTGCCCAAAGCCTTTGCCGACGAGCGTTTCGCCTTCTACGGCATGACGCTGGCCGGCACGCCGCAGCAGCAGGTGCGCTGGAAGCGCGCCGTCGCCGCGACCAACGCCGCGCTCGGCTGGGCGGTCGGCAAGCTCTACGTCGCGCGCTACTTCCCGCCCGCCTACAAAGCGCAGGCCCAGGCGATGGTCGACAATATCAAGGCTGCCTTTGCCCGCCGCATCGACGCGCTCGACTGGATGACGCCGCAGACCAAGGCGAAAGCGAAGGCCAAGCTCACCACGCTCTATGTCGGCATCGGCTACCCCGACACCTGGCTGAGCTATGCCGCGCTCGATGTCGTTCGCGGCGACGCGCTGGGCAACCTCAAGCGCTCGGAGGATTTCGAGTACCGGCGCAACGTCGCGCTGCTCGGCAAGCCGGTGGACAGAAGCACCTGGTGCATGACGCCGCAGACCGTCAACGCCGTGAACCTGCCGCTGCAGAACGCGCTCAACTTCCCCGCCGCGATCCTCGATCCGCCGTTTTTCGATGCTGAGGCGGATTCGGCCTTCAACTACGGCGCCATGGGCGCGGTGATCGGGCACGAGATCAGCCACAGCTTCGACGACCAGGGCAGCCAGTTCGACGCCGATGGCCGCCTGATCGATTGGTGGACCAAGGCCGACTTCGCGCATTTCCGCGACTCGGCGCTGCGCCTCGCCGAGCAGTATTCGCGCTACAGCCCGTTTCCGGATCTGTTCGTCAACGGTCAGCAGACCTTGAGCGAGAACATCGCCGACGTCGCCGGCATCTCGGCGGCGTTCGACGGCTGGCGCGCCTCGCTCGGCGGCAAGCCCTCGCCGGTGATCGGCGGGCTGACCGGCGCGCAGCGCTTCTTCATCGCCTACGGCCAGACCCGCCAGCAGGCGACGCGCGACGAGACGCTGCGCCAGCAGATCATGACCGATGGCCACGCGCCGGCGATGTACCGTGCCCAGGCGGTGCGCAACATCGATGGCTGGTACGAGGCGTTCCACGTCACGCCGGACGAGAAATTCTACCTGACGCCCGACCAGCGCGTGCGGGTGTGGTGATGGCTTGAAAAAGCCGCCGTCAGCCTCTACATGACCGCGTCCGCAATCTTGGAGTGACCGCAATGGAGAACACAGCCCGCGTTTCGACCGCTGTTTTTCTCTCTTTGCAGGTGCTCCATGTCCGATTCCCTCATCGCGCTCGACGGTCTGGCCGCGCGCAAGCCTGACGGCAGCGCGCTCTTCGAAAACCTCCATCTCGCCTTCGGCCGCGAGCGCGCTGCGCTGGTCGGACGCAACGGCGCCGGCAAGACGACGCTTCTGGAGATCGTCGCCGGCTTGCGCGCTCCGGCCGAAGGCACCGTCGCGTGCCGCGGGCGCGTCGGGCTGCTGCGCCAGGCGCTTGCGGTCGGCGGCGGGGTCACGGTGGCGCAAGCGCTCGGCATTGCCGACGCGCTCGCGGCGCAGGCTCGTATCCTGGCCGGCGAGGGCAGCGGCGAGGATCTGGCAGCGGCCGACTGGACGCTGGAGACGCGCCTTGGCGAGGTGTTGGCCGAGGTCGGACTGTCCGGTCTCGACCTCGCGCGCCCGGCGGCCGGCCTCAGCGGCGGCGAGCGCACGCGGCTGGCGCTGGCGCGCCTGCTGCTGGAGGCGCCCGATGTTTTGCTGCTGGACGAACCGACCAACAATCTCGACGCCGCGGCGCGCGCCGCCGTGATCGCCGTGCTGGCGCGCTGGAAAGGCGGCGCCATCGTCGCCAGCCATGATCGCGCGCTGCTGCGGCGCACGGACCGGATCGTCGAGCTTTCGTCCTTGGGCGCAAAAATCTATGGCGGCAATTACGACCTCTACGCCGCGCGCAAGGAGGCCGAGCGCGCGGCGGCGGCGCGCGAGCTCGACACGGCGGAGCGCGAAGCCGCGCGCGTCAACCGCGCCCTGCAGAAGGAGAAGGAGAAGAAGGCGAAGCGCGACAGCGAAGGCCGCACATCCCGCGCCAAAGGCGACGCGCCCAAGATGGCGATGGACTTCAAGGCCGAGCGCGCCGAGGCCAGCGCCGGCCGCCAGTCGCAGCTCGCCGGCCGTCTGAAAGCGCAAGCGGCGCAAACGCTCGAGGCGGCGCGCGAAAAGGTCGAGCGCGTGCGCAGCCTGGCGTTCGCTCTGCCTTCGGCGAATCTCTCCTCCGGCAAGCTGGTCCTGAAATTGGACGGCGTATCCTGGCGCGCGCCCGACGGCCGCCAGATCGTGCCGCCCACCAGCCTCACGATCGCCGGACCGGAGCGCATCGCCATCACCGGCCCCAATGGATCGGGCAAGACCACGCTGCTGCGGCTGATGACGGGCGAGCTCGCGCCGGCGTCCGGCACGGCGACCTGTCCGGTCAAATCGGCGCTGCTCGACCAGCACGCCGCGATCTTCGAACCCGGCGAGACGCTGCTGGAGGCCTTCCGCCGCTTCAATCGCGCCAGCAGCGTCAACGGCGCGCACGCGGCGCTCGCCACATTCCTCTTTCGCAATGAAGCGGCGCACCGCGATCCGGCGACGTTGAGCGGCGGCGAGCGCCTGCGCGCCGCGCTGGCGGTGGTGCTGGGCGGCGGCGACCCGCCGCAACTGCTGCTGCTGGACGAGCCGACCAATCATCTCGATCTCGACTCCATCGCCGCGATCGAAGCCGCGCTCGAAGGCTATGACGGCGCCCTCATCGTCGTCAGCCATGACGAGGATTTCCTCGCCGCCATCGGCGCCGGACGACGGATCACTCTTCCTTCGTCCGGTAATCCTTGAACGCGGCGTCGCGCGCGTCCAACCCCTTGGTGACGCCGTCGCGGAATTTGGCGAAGGTCTCGCGCGAGGATTGCGTCGTCAGCGCCAGCGCCTGGATTTCCGTGCCGGCGCGGATCGCGGCGCGCAGGCCCATGATCTCCATCGCGCGGTGCACGCTGCGCTTGTTCATCTGCTGCACGTCGGTCGGGATCTTGGCGATGCGCTCAGCGATGGCGAGCGTCTCAGCTTCCAGCCGGTCCGCCGCGAAGGCGCGGTTGGCGAAGCCGATGCGCACCGCTTGGGTGCCGTCGATCGCATCGCCCGTCAGCATCATCTCCATCGCCGGACGCAGGCCGCACAGCCAGGCGTGGAACTGGTTGTCCGGCGGGCTCATCATCCTGACCGGCGGATAGCCGATCTGCGCGTCTTGCGCGACATAGACCAGGTCGCAGGCGGTGGCGAGCTCCGATCCGCCGGCCAGGCACCAGCCATGGACCTGCGCGATCACCGGCTTGGCGAGGTCCCAGATGCGAAAGCAGCCTTCGACGACATGGCGCGCCCATTGCCCGGCGCTGCCGGCGGTCTGGTAGGGCAATTCCTGCGCCGCGCCCTCGCGCGACAGGTCGTAGCCGGCCGAGAAGCACGATCCCGCGCCGCGTAGGATCGTCACTCGCACTTCCGGGTCGCGGTCGGCCGCGTCCAGCGCCGCATACAGCTCGCCGCGCAGCGCATTCGACAAGGCGTTGCGCTTGTCGGGGCGATTCAGCGTCAGCCGCCGCACCAGCGGCGCCGGATTGTCGGTCAGGATCAGCGATTCGGTCATGGGGAGCCTGCTTTGGTTGCCGCGATGTTAGGAGCGGCGGCCCGGCCTCGCCATGGTCTTGGCGGGTTTTCTTGGCTAACCTCGCGGCGGGCAAATCAGGGGGCCATCATGCCGAACAGCTTCACCGAAACCTCGACCCAAGGGTTCTTCTCGCGGATCATGAATTCCTTTCTGGGGATTCTGATCGGTCCGCTTCTGATCGTCGGCGCCATCGTGCTGCTGTCCTGGAACGAGGGCCGCGCCGTGCAGGCGATCCGCGGCCTCGGCGAAGCATCTGGCGTGGTCGTCGAAGCGCCGCTCGATTCCGCCGCGCCCGGCAACAACGGCAAGCTCGTCCACGTCGTCGGCAAGGCGGAAGCCGCCGGCCCGATCGAAGACTCCGATCTCGGCCTCAACTTCGCCGACCAGGTCGCGGTCAACCGCACCGTCGAGATGTATCAGTGGAAGGAAAAGAAGGAAGAGAAGACGCAGGACAACACCGGCGGCAGCCAGACCACGACCACGACCTACACCTACAGCCAGGAATGGTCGGAAGAGGCGATTGACTCCTCCGGCTTCAAGCATCCCGAAGGCCACGAGAATCCGCAGATGCCCTTCGCCTCGCACAAATACGCCGCGGGCGACGCGCATGTCGGCGGCTACACGCTGGACGAAGGCACGCTCGGCATGATCGATGCGAGCGCACCCTTGAAGCCGGACGCGCCGGAGGGTTGGACGCTAAGCGGCGGCAATCTCGTCAAGGCCCAGAACGAGGGCAGCGCCACGGTCGGCGACCTGCGCGTGCATTACACTGGCCTGCCGTCGGGCACCGACGTGTCGATTCTGGCGGCGCAGAGTGCCAGCGGCTTTGCGCCCTACACCACCTCCAACGGCTATCAGATCCATCTGGCGCGCGCCGGCAATGCCACCGCGGCGCAGATGATCCAGGATCAGCAGAGCGCCGAGTCCATGCTCACCTGGATCTTGCGCGGCCTCGGCACCTTCCTGATCTTCATCGGCTTCACGATGTTCTTCGGGCCGATCGCGATCC
>CAYXMO010000075.1:0-11174 GCA_964465935.1 uncultured Rhizobium sp. | reverse complement strand
TGGGACATGAAGAAATTCTATCTGGAGACGGCGAAGGCAGGCTCATGTCACAAGTGATGACCCAACCCGCGGTGCAGCCCATCGCCGCGACCAACGACTTCGTGGTCAAATTCGCCAACGTCAACGGCTCCGGCTCGGCGAGCGCCAATGAATTGTTCGCGCGCTCGATCCTGCGCATGGGCGTGCCGGTGTGCTCGCGCAACATCTTCCCGTCCAACATCCAAGGCCTGCCGACCTGGTACGAAGTGCGCGTTTCCGGCGAAGGCTGGCTGGGGCGGCGCGGCGAGAAGGTCGACTTCATGGTCGCGATGAACCCGCAGACCTGGAACAAGGACGTCGATAGCATCGAGGCCGGCGGCTATCTGTTCTACGACTCCACCAAGCCGCTGACCACCCAGAAGCTGCGCGCCGACATTCACCTCCTGGGCGTGCCGCTGACGCAGCTTTCCAACACGCTGGAAGGCACGATCCCGCGCGAGCGCCAACTGCTCAAGAACGTGATCTACCTGGGCGCGGTGGCGCAACTGCTGTCGATGGACCTGCCGACCATCGAGAGCCTGATCGCCGACCAGTTCAAGGGCAAGGACAAGCTCATCAAGCTGAACTACAAGGCGATGAAGCTGGGTTACGACTTCGCCGCCGCCAACCTGGCCGGCAAATGCAAGCTCAAGGTCGAGAAGGCCGACCTGGTCGGCGACCGCATCTTCATCCAGGGCAACGACGCCGCCGGCCTGGGCGCCGTCTATGGCGGCGCCACGGTGTGCGCCTGGTATCCGATCACGCCTTCGACCTCGCTGGCGGAAGCCTTCACGGCGCATTGCAAGACCTTCCGTGTCGATCCCGTCACCAAGAAGAACAATTTCGCCATCGTGCAGGCGGAAGACGAGATCGCCGCCATCGGCATGGTGATCGGCGCCAGCTGGAACGGCGCCCGCGCCTTCACCGCGACCAGCGGGCCCGGCATCAGCCTGATGCAGGAATTCTTCGGCCTCGCCTATTTCGCCGAAGTGCCGGCGGTGGTGTTCGACATCCAGCGCGGCGGGCCGTCGACCGGCATGCCGACGCGCACCCAGCAATCCGACATCCTGCTCGCGGCTTATGCCAGCCACGGCGACACCAAGCATGTGCTGCTGTTCCCGCAGGACCCGCACGAGGCGTTCGTGTTCGCCGCCGAGGCCTTCGACCTCGCCGAGCGGCTGCAGACGCCGGTGTTCGTGATGCTCGACCTCGATATCGGGATGAACGACTGGCTGTGCGAGCCGTTCACCTGGGACGACAATCGCAGATACGACCGCGGCAAGATTATGACGGCGGACGAGCTGGAGAAGGGCACGTTCTTCGGCCGCTATACCGACGTCGACGGCGACGCTATTCCTTACCGCACGCTGCCTGCGACACATCCGAACAAGGGCGCCTATTTCACCCGCGGCTCGTCGCGCAACACGATGGCGAAGTATTCGGAAGAGGGCGCCGACTACGTCTACAACATGCAGCGCCTCTTGCGGAAGCTAGAGACCGCCAAGGGCCTGGTGCCGGCGCCCGTGCGCCGCGACGCCAAGGAGAAGAGCAAGGTCGGCGCGATCTATTACGGCTCGACCAGCCCGGCGCTGGACGAGGCGCTGGCGCATCTGGAGAAGCAGGGCATTCACCTGAACACCTTGCGCGTGCGCGCCTTCCCGTTCGGCGAGGAGGTCGTCGACTTCGTCAACGCCCACGACCAGGTGTTCGTGATCGAGCAGAACCGCGACGCCCAGCTGCAGAAGCTGATGGTCAACGAATGCGCCATCGACCCGGCGCGCTTCATCTCGATCTTGCACTATGACGGCACGCCGATCACGGCGCGGTTCATCACCGGCGCCATTGCCGAGCGGATGAAGGTCACGCACAAGGAAGCCGCGGAATGACATACATCGCCAAGCCGAAGCTGCATCATCCGGGGCTGGTCCCGAACAAGCTGGGCTTCACCCACCGCGACTACGAAGGCTCGATCTCGACCCTGTGCGCCGGCTGCGGCCACGACTCGATCTCGGCGGCGCTGATCCAGGCCTGCTACGAGCTCGACATCGAGCCCTACAAGGTCGCCAAGCTGTCGGGCATCGGCTGCTCCTCCAAGACGCCGGACTATTTCCTCGGCAACGCGCACGGCTTCAACAGCGTGCACGGCCGCATGCCGAGCGTGCTCACCGGCGCCAACCTCGCCAACCGCGATCTGATCTATCTGGGCGTCTCGGGCGACGGCGACAGCGCTTCGATCGGGCTCGGCCAATTCGCCCATTGCGTGCGGCGCGGCGTCAACATGGTCTATATCTGCGAGAACAACGGCGTCTACGGCCTGACCAAGGGTCAGTTCTCCGCCACCGCCGACAAGGGCTCGCGCAGCAAGACGGCGGTGAACAGCGACAATCCCATCGATCTCGTCAGCCTGGCGCTGGTGCTGGGCGCGACCTTCGTGGCGCGCTCGTTCTCCGGCGACAAAAAGCAGCTGGTGCCGCTGCTCAAAGCCGCGATCGCGCATCAGGGTTCGGCGGTGATCGACGTGGTCAGCCCTTGCGTGCAGTTCAACAACAATCCGCAATCGACCAAGTCCTACGACTTCGTGCGCGAGCACAACGAGGCGGTGAACCGCATCGACTTCATGGTCGACCGCGCGCCGATCACGGCCGACTACGCGCCGGGCACGGTGCAGGTGGTGCAGCAGCACGACGGCACGTATCTCAAGCTCTCCAAGCTGCACGGCGACTACGATCCGACCGACCGCGCCAAGGCGATGGCCTATCTGCAGGAGCGCCACGCCGCCGGCGAGGTGGTGACGGGGCTGCTCTATGTCGAGGAGCAGGCGCAGGACCTGCATGCCGGCCTGGGCACCGCGGCGGCGCCGCTGAACCGCATGGACGAGCGCGTGCTGTGCCCGGGTTCGGCCAAGCTCGCGGCACTCAACGACGAATACAGGTAATGGCGGCGCTGCCGATCGACATCGAGGCGGTGCGTGCCGCACCGCTGACGCGCGAGCCGTTTCCCTACTTCCTGGTGCCGGGCTTCGTGAAGCGCGAGGCGCTGGACGCGATCAACGCCGATTTCCCGGCCGTGACGCATGCCGGGAGCTTCCCGCTGCCCACGCTCGCATTCGGGCCGGCCTTCCGGGCCTTCATGGATGCGATCCGCGGACCGGAGTTCGCCAAAGCGGTCGGCGAGAAGCTGGGGCTGGACCTGTCGCTGCGCCCGACCATGGTGACGGTGCGCGGGCAATCGTCGAAGCGCGACGGCGGCATCCACACCGACAGCGTCACCAAGCTGGTCACCGTGCTGATCTACATGAACGGCAAATGGGAAAGCCCGGCGGGACGGCTGCGCCTGCTGCGCTCGCAGAGCGACCTGAACGCCGTGATCGCCGAAGTGCCGCCGGACG
Organism: uncultured Rhizobium sp.; assembly: GCA_964465935.1. Taxonomy (GTDB): domain Bacteria; phylum Pseudomonadota; class Alphaproteobacteria; order Micropepsales; family Micropepsaceae; genus Rhizomicrobium. The sequence goes on along the minus strand of CAYXMO010000075.1, from coordinate 7,768 downwards.
AAGGCACGCTGCTGGTGTTCGAGAACAAGCCCAATGCCTGGCACGGCTTCGAGGCGTTCGAGGGCCCGCGCCGGGTGATCCAGCTCAACTGGGTGACCAATGGCCGCGTCGTATGGTGGGAGCAGACGCGTCACAAGGTGAGCGCCTTCTTCAAGAGCCTGCGCGGACGGTGACGCCGTGACCGTCGCCGAATGGATGCTGCTCGCGGCGGTGCTGATCTACCTCTTGACGCTCGCGCCGTTCAAGCCGCTCGGCTATCGCGCGTTCGACAACGCGAAGCCGCGCGATCCGGCGTTCTGGTCGGAGCCATTGCGGGCGCGGGCGCTTGGCGCGCACCTCAACGGGATCGAGACCTTTCCCTTCTTCGCCGCCGCAGTGCTCCTCGCCGAATTCCGCGCCGCGCCGCAGCACCTGATCGACGGGCTGGCCGTGGGCTTCATCGTGCTGCGGCTGATGTTCGTGGCGGCGTATCTTCTCGACTATGCCTGGACGCGGACTCTGATCTGGAACGCGGGCTTCGCCGTGAACCTCGCCATCTTCTTCTTGCCCTGGTGGGGCCGCTAGTCGCGGTAATCGTGCCATTCCCCCGCGTGATCGCGCAGGCGCCAGTGGCCGGGCGCGATCTCTTCGATGTCGTCTGACAGCAACGGCACCTTGGCGTGGCCGCCGGGGATGTCGAGGACGTAGGCCGGGAGCGCCAGGCCGCTGACACGACGGCGCAATTCGCGCATCAGGGCGCGGCCTTCAGCGATGCTTACATTGAAATGGCTGGTGCCCGGCGCGCGGTCGGGATGGTGCAGGTAATAGGGTTTGATGCGATTCTCGACGAAGGCGCGCATCAGGGCTTCGAGCGTGGCGACGTCGTTGTTGACGCCCTTGAGCAGCACCGACTGGCTTACCAGCGGAATCCCGGCGTCGATCAGGCGGGCGATGGCGCGGCGCGCGGCGGGAGTGAACTCGCTCGCGTGATTGGCGTGCAGCGCCACCCAACTCGTCACGCCCGGCGCGATCAGGGCGGCGGCGAAATCGTCGGTGATGCGCGAGGGCTCGACCACCGGCACGCGGGTGTGCCAGCGCACGATCTTTACGTGTTCGATCGCGGCGAGGCGCTGGGTGATCTCCTGGACACGGCGGGCGGACAGGATGAAGGGATCGCCGCCGGTGAGGATGACTTCCCAAATCCCGGGATGCGCCGCGATGTAGGCAAAGGCGCCGTCGATCGCGTCGGGCGACAGCGCGTTGGCGCTGCCGGGGCCGATGGTTTCGCGGCGAAAACAGAAGCGGCAATAGACCGGACAGGTCGCGACCGCCTTGAACAACACACGGTCGGGGTGGCGATGGACGATGCCCGGCACCGGCGCATGGGCCGCGTCGCCGATGGGATCGCTGCGTTCCCGCGGCAGCGTGACGAGCTCCGCGGCGCTGGGGAGGAACTGGCGGGCAATCGGTGCGCCGGCGGTTTCGATCAGGTCCGCGATCTCGCGCGACACAGCGACCGCATAGCGCTGCGCCACGGCGCCGAGCGCAGGCGAAGGTTCGAGCAGTCCGGCGGCGGCGAGACTTTCGGTGCTGCGAAGGGTCGAGAGCGTCATGGCGCGCGGCTTGTGCCGGGTTCCGCAGCTCCCGTCCAGTGGCCACAATCACGCGGGCGTTAAGCTTACGGCGCGGGGGTCCACAGCACGTCGTCGATGCGCGGGGCGCCGGTGGTCAGCATCACCAGGCGGTCGAAGCCGAGCGCGACGCCGCTGGCCGGCGGCATGTGCGCCAGGGCGGCGAGGAAGTCGCCGTCGATCGGGTAACGCTCGCCATAGATGCGCTGCTTCTCCGCCATCTCGGCTTCGAAGCGGCTGCGCTGCTCGTCAGGATCGGTGAGCTCGCCGAAGCCGTTGGCAAGCTCGACACCGCAGGCATAAAGCTCGAAACGCTCGGCGACGCGCGGATCGTGCGGCGCGGCGCGCGCGAGCGCGGCCTCGCAGCGCGGATATTCGGTGAGCAGCGTCGGCGCGCCGAGGCCCAGCTTGGGCTCGACGGCGGCGGTCAGGATCTTGGAGAAAATGTCGGACCAGTTGTCGTGCTCGGCGATCTGGAAGCCGGCGCGGCGCGCCTTGGTGGCGAGCGCGTTGCGGTCGCCTTCGCCGGTTGGCGAGAGTGTCGATAACAGGTCGAGGCCGGCGTGCCAGGTGAATGCCTGCGCCACGGTCATGCGCTGTGCCGGGGCACGCGGATCGCAGGTGCGGCTGCGGTAGACGAATTCTTTGGTGCCCGCCGTGTCGGCGGCGAGGCGCAGGAGCGCAAGGCAATCGTCCTGCACCGTCTCGTAGGGCGCGTTGGCGCGATACCATTCCAGCATCGTGAACTCGGGCGCGTGCAGCGGACCGCGCTCGCGATTGCGGAAGACGCGGGCGAAATCGAAAATCCTGCTCTCGCCGGCGGCGAGCAGTTTCTTGGCGGCGAATTCGGGCGAGGTGTGGAGATAAAGCGCGCGGCGCTCGCCCGCCGTCGTCACCGCCTCGGTTGCGAAAGCATGCAGATGCGCCTCGTTGCCCGGCGAGACCGCCAGCGCCCCGCATTCGACCTCGGTGAAGCCTTGGCCTTCGAAATGCGCCCGCAGCGCCGCCTTGATGCGGCCCCGCTGCCGCAGCAGCGGCTGCCGGTCGGCGTGACGATGCGAGGACCACCAAGAAGACATCTGCGGATTTCCGGTTCTGCCCCCTTCCCTAACCGAGCCGGAGCGCGGAATACAGGCGGCCGGACGGTCCGGGAATTGACCAGCCGAACCAGGGGCATAGGCATTGTTACTGGCTTGAACCTTGGAACCAATATAAAGTGAAGTCACCCGTTGTCGCGATGCTTGGTGCCTTATGACCGTCTCTGCCGCCGATGCCCGGCGCGCCGACCTCAACCTGGTGCCTTTCGTCACCCGGCATCTGTTCCGGCCGCTGGCGCTGCTGGTCTTCGAGTTCGGCCTGTACGCACTCGCCGTGATCGACGCGGTGCTGCTGACGCCGGTGTGGGAGAAGCTGCTGCTGGCCGCCGTGGCCGGGGTGCTGACCTCGACGCTGGCGATCATCGGGCACGATTGCGCCCATCGCGGCGGCACGCGTTATTCTTGGCTGAACCGCCTGATCGGGACGATCGGCTTCCTGCCGGCGCTGCATCCCCTGAGCCGCTGGGCGCATCACCACAACCAGGTGCATCACCGCTACACGGCGCAGATCGGCGTCGACAACGCCTATCCGCCGATGTCGGTCGAGGACTACCGCGCCGCCTCGCCGGCGCGCCAGCGCCACTACCGCTTCCAGCGCAGCGTCTGGGGCCAGCCGCTGTTCTATCTCACCGACATCTGGGTACGCGACATCTTCGCGCCGCGCGCCGCCGAGCGCGCCGGATTCCGCGCCCGCGACTATTTCGATCTCGGCCTGGTCTATGGCTGGGTGGTGGCGCTCGTCGCGGGACTGACCTGGCTGTCGCATGCTTACGGCAACACGCCCAGTTGGGGCGCGGCGTTCGTCAACGCGGCGCTGTTCGGGCTCGTCATCCCGTTCCTGGTGTGGAACCTGTTCATCTCCTTCGTCACCGTGATCCAGCACACCGGGCCGGACGTGAAATGGTCGGTGCCGACGGGGCGGCCTTCGACGCCGCAGCAGAAGCTGCACGGCACCGTGCGCATCCGCTTTCCCGAGCCGATCGACGTGCTGTTCCACCGCCTGATGCAGCACAGCGCGCATCACCTCAATCCCATCATCCCGATGTATTCGCTCAAAGCGGCACAGCGCAGCCTGGAAGACGGCCATGGCGAGGACGTCATCAGCATCCGCTGGACCCCGGCCTATCACATGCGCCTGGTGCGCAGCTGCAAGCTCTACGACCCCAAGCGCGACTGCTGGTGCGATTTCGACTTCCAGCCGACGACGACGCCGGCGCGTTAGCATCGGCGTCTTGGTTAATCCTTCCCTACCATCGGCGAGTCACCGCGAAACGCTTCGTTAGGCGTTCGAAGGCAGACTCCGCCCCCTGACGCATACCGGGGGTTGCGGGTGATCGACGCAGTGAGCACGACCGACGCCGGTACAGCCGCGGCCGTGCGCAGCCACGCCGACAGCCGGTCGCTGGCCCGGGGCCTCGTCATCTTCGCCACCTATGCGGTGCTCTATCTCGCCACCATGATCGACGCAGTAGCGCCGTTTCCGCTCGTGCTGAACCTCTTCTTCGGCATCGGCAACGGCATCTGCATCGCCATGCTGTTCATCGTCGGGCACGATTGCGGCCACAGCGCGCTGGTGCCGGGGCGGCGGTGGAATCTGTGGCTGGGGCGGCTGGCGTTCGTGCCCGTGGTCCATTCGCTCAGCTTGTGGCGGCTCACCCACAACCAAAAGCACCATCTGCGCACCAACCTCAAAGGCGTCGATCCGGTGTGGACGCCGATGAGCCCCAGGGACTACCGCCAAGCCTCCGCTGCCCGGCGCTGGCTGGAGCGCGTCTATCGCAGCGCGCTGGGGCCGGCCGTCTACTACTACCTCGACATCTGGCTGCCGCTGATGATCCTGCCGCTGACGCGCCAGGCTCGCGCCAACTGGCTGCGGCATCTGCCCGACACGCTGTTCGTGCTGCTCGGCTTTGCCGCGACGCTCGGCTTCGTCGCGTTCCTGGGCGCGGCGCTGACGCCGGAGCGCCCGCTGTGGCTGGTGCTGCTGCTGGGCTGGGCCGTACCCTTCGCGACCTTCAACTACCTGGCCGCCATCACCGTCTATCTCAACCACACCCATCCCGAAATCCCATGGTTCGACGACGAGCGGATCTGGAGCTTCTACAACGGCAACGTGCTGGGAACCGCGCATGTGAAGATGCCGTTCGACATCTTCCCGCTCTACACCGACGTGATGGCGCATCCCGCCCACCACGCCCAGGTGAGCACGCCGGTCTATGCGCTGCCCGGCGAGCAGGCGGCGCTGAAGGCCCGGATCGGCGGCGACTCCAAGGAGTACCTGCTGTCGCTCGGCGAGTACCGGCGCATTCTCGGTGCCTGCAAGCTGTTCGACTATGAGCGGATGTGCTGGACCGATTTCGACGGCAACCCGACGGGGCCGCAGCTCGACGTCCGGCCCGCCGATTTCACCCTGAATCGAAAAACAGCCGCCTGAATTAGGCCTCTTGGCCGGAGCGGTCCGGGCTGCTATAGCCCGCCGTCCCCAGTCTCTTTTATTGTCGCGCGATCTGACCCGAACCGCTTCACACTTCGGGGGATCGCGCTCCAGCGAGGTCTTCCCGTGGTTTCCGTCATCGCCAGCAGCGTGCGCAAAGGCAACGTTCTCGAGAAGGACGGCAAGCTCTACGTCGTCATCACCGCCGAGAACATCCATCCCGGCAAGGGCACGCCGGTGACGCATCTGGAGATGCGGCGCATTCCCGACGGCCTGAAAACCGTCGAGCGCCTGCGTACCACCGACAGCGTCGAGAAGGCGTTCGTCGAGAGCCAGCGCTACAACTATCTCTACCAGGACAGCGACCACTGGGTGTTCATGCAGCCGGAGACCTTCGACCAGGTTCATGTCGGCGAGGACGTGGTCGGCGGCATGGCGCCGTATCTCACCGAGAACATGGAAGTGCAGTTCCAGCTGTTCGAAGGCATTCCGATCGCGATGGAAATCCCGCAGCGCGCCACCTTCGAAGTGGTGGAGACCGAACCGGTGGTCAAGGGCCAGACCGCGTCGGGCTCGTTCAAGCCGGCGGTGCTGTCCAACGGCGTCAAGACCACGGTGCCGACCCACATCACGACCGGCACCCGCATCGTGGTGATGACCGAAGACGGCTCCTATGTCGAACGCGCGAAGGACTAGTCACGGCGCCGGCCGGCAAATATCGCCATAGACTAGCGGTTCGCCCGTCTCCCACGGCTTGTACGCGTTCGCGAAGCGGATGCGGTCGCCGAGCGACGGATGCGTGGCGCGGAAGAGATAGAAGAATGTGTCATACTCCGCCGGGTAATCTTTCGCCCAGCCGGCATAGAGCTCCGCATTGGCGCGGTTCGTGTGGGTGAGTTCGAGGCCGAAACGGTCGGCTTCGTGCTCGATGGACCTCGCATAGGCATTGAACAGCGGCAGCACGCAAAGCCAGAACGCGGACAGGATCAGCACCGCCAGCGGCAAGGCGGCGGGATCGGCGAGATCGTCGAAGCCGAAGCGCCAGCGGCGCAGCGCGGCACGCCCGAGCCGGTTCACCAGCCATAGTCCGGCGAACAGGAGCGCCGCGACGATCGCCAGCGCCTTGTAATTGTCGCCCATCACATAGTGCTTGAGCTCGTGCCCGACGGTGCCCAGGACCTGCTGCGGCGTTTCGGTGCGCTCGATGTGGTCTTCGAGCACGATGCGGTTGGTGGGGCCGAGGCCGACCACGGTGTCGTCGCCGCCGCCGACGAAGACCGGGATGGGGCCGACGCCGCAGCGCGCCGCCAGCGTTTCGATCTCAGCCGCGAGCTTGGGATTGTCGAGCGGACGGTAGCTGGTGGTGAGCGGATCGACGAACACCGGCAGCGCGACCAATACCGCGAAGGCGGCGGGGACGAGGGCCAGCGCGGCATAGAGCCACCAGCGGCGCGGGCTGACGCGGATCAGCCAGAACGGAATCCACAGAAACAGCGCGGCGGCAACGATCTTGGCCAGCAGCGGCGCGGCCTCGCCGAGCAGCCATGGCGCCAGAGGCTCGGCGTCGTGGCCGAAGCGCTGCTCGTAAGTGACGGCGCGCAGCCAGTCGACCGGGGCCACGGCGAGCGCTGCGAGCGCGAGATAGCAGGCGGCGAAGAGCACCAGGGTGACATAGCGGTTGCCGCGGGCGAGGCGGGCGCAGCCGGTCCGCAGCCTGGCGCCCCAGCCGGTGACGAGAAGCAGCGCCGGCGGAGCCAGGGTGAGAAGCTGGGCGGCGGCCCACAGCACCTCGTGGGTCTGGGCATAGGCCATGGCGGCGGCGGTGGCGGTGGGGATGGCGACAGGCATGTTGGCTCCGGGTTCGAATCCCGTACATGTGGACGCACGATGCCGATTGCGACAGGGCGAGAGGCAACGGCTCGTCCCTGCGGCGCAACGGTTGGTCACAAACCCATGGAAACCAGGGCTCTGGACGCGTTTGCGGCTTTCGGCGCAAGCTTGCGCCATGAGCGATGCCGCCTTGCCCGACCGTGCGCCGCGCCTCGCCGGCTGGGCGCGGGAAGCGGCGCTCGGCTTCGTCTTCTGGCTGGCGCTGGTGCTCACTCTGGAGCCCGGCAATGCGATGCGGGCGCAGACGCTGTCGCCGCTCTGGGAAGCGGCGCGGCTGAGCGCCGCCGCCGCGTTGGGAGCCGCGATCACGCCGGCGATATTCTGCCTGACACGGCGCTTTGCGGTCGAGGGCGCGGCGCGCTGGCGGCACGCGGCGATTCATCTGGGCTGCGACGCCGGCCTTGCGGCGGCGCTGATCGTCGCAGCGGGATTGCTGGCCTGGCTGTTCGGCTTCGACCGCCGGCCGCTGGCGGCGGCGCTGCAGGGCCAGTTCGCGGTCGACGGCCTGCTGCTGTTCTTCGCCATCGTCGCCTTGACCGGAATCGCGCATGCCATCCACTTCCTGCGCAAGGCGCAGAGCGCGGCCGACGCACCGCAGCCGGCGGCTGGCGCGCGCTATCTTGCGGCGGTGCCGGTCAAGACGCGCGGCCGGGTGATGCTGCTGGCGCTGAGCGAGGTGCGCTGGATCGAGAGCCAGGGCAACTATCTCGCCTTGCACGCCGGCGGCGCGGCGCACC
>CAYXMO010000074.1:0-11318 GCA_964465935.1 uncultured Rhizobium sp. | reverse complement strand
TTCCGTAGATGCCGATAATCTAGGGCAAAAATAGTTACCCAAGCCTTGCCGGCGCAGGGAGCAGGCAGGACACTTGCGCCGGAAAAAGCAGGGAAAACGCCATGGCCGACTATGAATTCTGCAAGGTCGAGCGGGAGGGCAGGCTGACCATCGTCACCCTGAACCGCCCCGAAGTGATGAACGCGCTGCACGCCGCGGCGCATGCCGAGCTCGGCGAAGTGTTCGACAACTTCGCCGCCGACCCCGAACAGTGGGTCGCGATCGTGACCGGCGCCGGCGAGCGCGCCTTCTCGGCCGGCAACGACCTGAAAGTCACCGCCGCCGGCGGCGGCAGCGCCCGCGCCTTGCCGGCGAACTCGGCCGGCTTCGGCGGTCTTGCGACACGCTACGATCTCGACAAGCCGCTGATCGCGGCGGTCAACGGCATCGCCATGGGTGGCGGCTTCGAGATCGCGCTCGCCTGCGACATCATCGTGGCCTCGGAAGCGGCGGTGTTCGCGCTGCCCGAGCCGCGTGTCGGCCTCGCCGCGCTGGCCGGCGGCCTGCACCGGCTGCCGCGCGAGATCGGCACCAAGCGCGCGCTCGGCATGATCCTGACCGGGCGGCGCGTCAGCGCGGCGGAAGGCAAGGAGCTCGGCTTCGTCAACGAAGTCGTGGCGCCGGCACAGCTGATGACCCGCGCCAAGGAACTGGCCAAGCAGATCATGGAGCTGTCGCCGATGTCGATCCGCGCCTCGAAGCAGGCGGTCTATCGCGGCCTTGCCGAAGCGTCGGTCGCCGACGCGCTGAAAAACCAGAACGGCTATCCGGCGGTCGCCGCGATGTATCGTAGCGAAGACCTGCGCGAAGGTCCCAAGGCTTTCGCCGAGAAGCGGCCACCGCAGTGGAAGGGCAAATAAAGCAAAACCCCGCGCCGGCGAAGGCGCGGGGTCCGCTTGCGCCGTCAGGGACGGCTCAGGATTCTTCGATCTGCCACTCGCCATCATAGAGGCAGGCGGTGCCGTCGCGGTCGTATTCATGGCCGTGGCGGTACACCACTTCGGTGAAGTCGCGGCACAGATGGTGATGGCGGCGGTACTCGCGCGTCACCTCGATATAGCCGTGGCCGCGGCCTTCCCATTCGTAGCGCTCGCCGACTTCGCCGTAGAAGGCGTCGTGATAGGCGTGGCCGGCGCGTTCGCGGTCTTCGCAGTCGATGTCGCGGCTGATCGCATTGCCGGCGAGGCCGCCGACGATGGCGCCGCCGACGACGGCGCCCGCGTTGCCGTGACTGGCGGCGCTGCCGATCAGGCCGCCGGCGATGGCGCCGAGCACCGTGCCCGTGCCGTGATCGCGGCCGCTGCAATCGTCGGCGAACGCGCCGCTGGTGCCGAGACCGAGCGCCAGCACGGCGGCACCGGCCATCAATCCGAATTTCCTGAGCATGTTCGTCTCCTTGTTGGCGTTGGCTGGGCGTTGGATGCAAATCCGCCGGGTGCAAATCTCACCCTGGCGGCAGTTTAGACCAGATCGGGGGTCGAAGGGCAGAACCCGGTCACAATGATTTTCCAAGGCAAAACCCCGCGCCGGGTGGGGCGCGGGGTTCGCTCAAGTCATTTGCGGCTCAGGACTCGAACTCCCATTCGCCGTGGCGCAGGCAGGCGGTGCCTTCGCGGCTGTATTCGCGGCCGTGACGGTACACAACCTGCTCGAAGTCGCGGCACAGCCGGCCGTGCCGGCGATATTCGCGCGTCGTCTCGATGTAGCCGCGGTCGTGGCCGCGCCATTCGTAACGGTGGCCGACCTCGCCATAGAAGCTGTCGTGATAGGCGCGCCCGGCATATTCGCGGTCGTTGCAGTCGATGTCGCGGCTGATGGCGTTGCCGGCCAAGCCGCCGACGATGGCGCCGCCGACCACGGCGCCGGCATTGCCGTGACTCGCCGCGCTGCCGATCGCGCCGCCCAGAATGGCGCCCAGGACGGTGCCGCCGGCATGGCCATGGCCGCTGCAATCGTCGGCCAACGCGCCGCTGGTGCCCAGGCCGAACGCAAGCACGGCGGCGCCAGCGAACAATCCGACTTTCTTCAACATGTCGTTCTCCTTTTGAAGCGGCTTTCGTCCCGGCTGTGGGCTAGAGTCCGCGTGATCGAAATTGAGCTTTGCCCTTCCCGGATGAACCCTGCCTGAACAGAATGGGGCAGAATCAGCCCCCACGGACGGGCGGATTGCGCAGTAAACTTCCGGCCGGCGTATTTGTTCCGCGCCGCCGGATTCCGATTGATTGGGTGCACGAGGCCGATGTCTTGAACGCTTTGGGAAAAATCGCGGGGTGCCTGGCCGCCGCCGGGGCCATCCTGTGTCTGTCCGGTTGCGGCAAGCCGGCGCATCAGGCCGCGCCGCGCAAACCCGGGATCGCGCTGAACGGCGAATCGATTCCGCTGGGCAAGCTGCCGCGCGTGGCGATCCCGGAGCGCTACCGCATCGTGCTGAAGATCGATCCCAAGGCGGCGCGCTTCAGCGGCCATGCCGAGATCGACGTGAACTTCCGCGAGCCGCGGCGGACCCTGTTCCTGCATGGACTCGATCTTGCGGTCTCGGGCGTCACGGTGAAGCTGAAATCGGGCCAGAGTTTCGCGGCGCATTACGACCAGGTCGACGGCGGCGGCGTGGCGCGGCTGATCTTCGTCGACAAGGTGCCGGCCGGCGAGGCGACGCTGATCTTCGACTACGACGCGCCCTATGGGGCGTCGCTAGCGGGCCTGTACAAGGTGGTCGATCGCGGCGACTCCTATGCTTTCACCCAGTTCGAAGACACCGACGCGCGCCGCGCCTTTCCGTCCTTCGACGAGCCTGGGTTCAAGACGCCGTTCGACATCACGGTGATCGCGCCGCGCGGCCTCAAAGTGATCGGCAACACACCGGTCGCCTCGGCGGCGCCCTCGGCGCACGGCATGACCGACACGGTGTTCGAGACCACCAAGCCGCTGCCCACCTACCTGATCGCGCTCGCCGTCGGGCCGCTCGACGTCGTCGACGGCGGCTGGGTGCCGCCGAACAAATACCGCGCCAAGCCGCTGCATGTGCGCGGCATCACCGCGCGCGGCAACGGTCCGCGCATCGCCTATGCCCTGTCGCTGACGCCGCGTACCATCACGGCGCTGGAGACCTATTTCGGCATCGGCTTTCCGTTCCAGAAGCTCGACGTGCTGGCGGTGCCGGATTTCGCGGCCGGGGCGATGGAGAATGCCGGCGCCATCACGTTCCGCGAGCGCCTCCTGCTGCTCGACGCCGACGCGCCGCTGGAGCAGAAGCGCGCCAGCCTGTCGGTGCAGGCGCACGAGCTGGCGCATCAATGGTTCGGCGACCTCGTCACGCCGGCATGGTGGGACGACATCTGGCTGAACGAATCCTTCGCGACCTGGATGGAATACAAGGCTGCCGCTGCGGTGCAGCCGGAGCAGGGCTTCGAGACCGACACGCTGCGCGGCACCCTCGACGTCATGGACATGGACGAGCTGCCATCGGCGCGCCAGATCCACCAGCCGATCAAGAACCTGGACGATCTCGCCAATGCTTTCGACAGCATCACCTACGATAAGGGCGCCGCCGTGCTGCGGATGTTCGAGAGCTATGTCGGCGAGGATGGCTGGCAGCGCGGCATCCACGCCTATCTCAGCAAATTCGCGCGCGGCAACGCCGCGACGCGCGACTTCATCGGCACCATCGCCGCGACCACTGGCCATCCCGAACTCGTGCCGGCGTTCGACGACTTCGTCGACCGGCCGGGCATTCCGTATTTGCGCGTCGCGGCGGTGTGCGCGCCGCCGGCGCTGAACCTCACGCAGTCGATGTACGCACCCATCGCCTTCGAAGCGCCGCGGCGGATTTGGCGCGTCCCCGTCTGCGCCGGCGAAGGCACGGCGCGGGTGTGCAAGATGAGCGAAGGCGCGAGCCTGTCGCTGCCGCTCGCCACGGCGTGCACCGCGCCGCCGCTGCCCAATGCCGGTGGCGCCGGCTATTACCGTTTCGCGTTGGACGAACCGGGCTGGCAGGCGCTGATCGCGGGCGCCGCAAAGCTCGATGCCGCGGGGCAGATCACGCTGATCGGCAATCTCTTCGCCGGCCTGCGCGCAGGCACGGTAAGCGCCGCCGACATGCCGGCCCTGATCCACGCCATCGCGCCAGCGGCACGCTGGGACGTCGTGCGGACACTCGCCAAGCGCTTGCTGCCGTTGCGCCAGAGCCTGGCACCGGAACAGCTCGCGGCCTATCGCGTCTTCCTCAGCCGCGAATTCGGTCCGCGCCTCAAAACGGCCGGTCTGACGCCCAAGCCGGGCGAAAAACCCGCCGACGCCTTCCTGCGGCAATGGCTGGTGACGATCCTGGTCAGCGAAGCGCATGACGTGCCGACGATTGCCGCGCTGTCGGCGCTGGCGCATGGCTATATCGCGCCGGGCGCCGGGGTTCGAATCACGTTGCAGCCGGAATTGCGGGCGGAGGCGTTGCGCGCCGCGCTGCTCGCCGATCCCGGCTTCGCCGACGCGCTGGTGCAGCGCTTCGAGACCACCAACCAGGAGAATGCGCGCCGCGAGATCGTCTATGCCTTCGCCGGCGCGCAAGACGAGGCGGCGGTCGGCAAGATGCTGGCTTTGGCGCGCGATCACGTCCGCATCGGCGAGCTGCGCTATCTCACCGAGTACATGAACGAGGAGCCGGTGGCGCGCGGCGTGCTGTGGCGCTTCATTGGGGCGCATTTCGCCGATTTCGAAAAGCGCCTGACGCCGCAAGGGATGGGCCGCATGGCCTCGATCCTGGGCACCGCCTGCGACAGCGGCGCGCGCGCCCAAGCCGAGGCATTTCTGCACCAGCGTCTGGGCAAGGCCCTGGGAGCGGCCCGGCGCACCGCGCATACGGTGGAAGGCATCGATCGCTGCATCGCGTTCCGCCGTGCCGAGAGTGCGCAGGTCGCCGCGGCGCTGGCGGCGGCGCGTTAGGGCGCTTTGCGCGCCACGATCTGCAGCACGCCGGGCGTGAGCACCAGCGCGGCCGGATCGGCTTCGTAAGTGTCGAGCAGACCCAGAAGCGCGTCGCCTTCGGCCTTGGTGACGTCGCCGCTCGCGACCATCGTGGGCAGATATTCCCGCGCGAAGCCCATCGGCCAGCGCGACGCGAAATCGTTCATCGTGGCGGCAAAGACGACGGGACGGGCGGTTTCGACGGTCAGTCCGGCGTTCGCGAGCAGACCGGGAAGCGCCAGCGCGATGTCGGGCTCGCCGCCGCTGGCGCGCCAGCGCGCGATGATCTTGCCGACATAGGCTTCGAACGCCGCGGAATAGGGCGCCATGCGCCAGGAGGCATAGTCGTAATATTCGTGGATCAGCGCGGCGCCTCCGGGCTTGAGGGCGCGTGCCATGCCGTGCACGGCGGCGGCAGGATCGGCGACGAAGGCGAGCACCCAGCGGCACCATAGCCGGTCGGCGGCGACGCTGCCCCAGTCGAAATCGGCGAGGTCGGTCTCGATGGTCTCGATATTGGTCAAGCCGCGGGCCCGAGCCTGCGCTTGGAGTGCGTCCAGGAAGCGCCGCGAACGCTCCAGCGCGATCACGCAACCCGTGGGTCCGACGATCTGCGCCAGATCGAGCGCCGCGTAGCCGGGGCCGCTGCCGGCATCGATCACCGTCATGCCTTCGCTGATGCCGCCCAGGCGCCAAAAGTCGAGCACGCTGGCGCGCCAGACGCGGTGCTGCACCCCGAGGCGTTCGATTTCGGCATCGTGGGTGCCGATGACGTAGCTTTTGTCTTCGCTCATGAAAAAGGTGGGTAGCATCGCCGGCGGCGCGCCACCCACCCGTTTCTTGCTGCCGCGCGCCTAGCGGAAGTGCCAGTAGCTGTCGCGGTCGTAGCAGGCGACGCCGTCGCGCGTGTAGGTCTGGCCGCCGCGATAGGTCACGGTGGTGAAGGCCCGGCAGCGCTGCCCGCCGTCGTAATATTCGCGGGTCGGCGTGAAGGTGCCGTAGCTGGCGCCGTGGCGCCATTCGTAGCGCCGGCCGATGTCGCCGTTGAGGCCGTCGGCATAGACGTTGAAGGCGGCACGCTGGTCGTCGCAGTCGACATCGCGGCTGATGGCGTTCCCGAGCAGACCGCCAAGGATGACGCCGCCGGCCACCGCGCCGGCATTGCCATGGCTTGCGGCGCCGCCGATCAACCCGCCGCCGATGGCGCCGAAGATCGTCCCCGCGGCGGCGTTGCCACGGCGGCAATCCCGCTCGTAATAGCCTTCGCGATAGTAGTTGCCCGGCGGTGGCGGGCCATAGCCGGGGCCGCGATCGTCGCCGTAGCGATCGCCACGATAGCCGCGATCGAAGTGGCGGTAGCGGCCGTCGCGATCATAGTAGCCGTCATGATCGGTGCGGCTGTAGTAGCCGTCAGGATCGGGATAGTCCGGCGGGGCGGCCACCGCCAAGCCGGTGCTCATGGTTAGGGCCGTGGCCGCAGCCACCAGCATGCTCTTGATTCTCATCTCACGCTCCGAATGTTGCTGCCCTCTCGAAGGTGGATACGCCAGGCGTGGCGCTTCGTTCCGCGAGACGAAGGGAACCGGAGGAACCGCAAGGTCTCGGCAATGTCCGGCTCAGTGTCCGAACACCACCGCATGCATGATGCGGCCGGGCATGAAGGTGAAGCCGCCGGCGACCAGGATGCCGCCAATATAGACGGCCAGCATCGCATAGCGGTGGCGCGGGATGTTATGGGTCCGCGCGCCCTGGATCGCGCCATAGACGCCGAACAAGGTGAGCGGCACCAGAAGATGGATCGGACTGAGGCCGAAGAACGGTCCGTTCGGCATCAACTGATGCACCCACAGCGTGGTCAGCGCGGTGACCGTCATCAGACTCAGATAGAGATAGCCGAGCGCCCGGTGCAGCGGCGCGCCTTTGCGGCTGAAGAATATCTGCCAAGTGCCGATCAGCGCCGCCGGCACCACGGTCGCGACATGAATCTGAACGGCAAGCGGTGCGTGGAAAAGCGGTTCCAGTGTCATGGCGGCTGCGCCTTGGTCGGTCTGTGAAAGACATGGGGAGTCGGTTTATATTTTACAACGAAAATTATAAAAGAATTTTCCGGCGGAACGGATTCTGCCGTCATTTCAACGTCTTAGTTCTTCAAAACAAGCCTTCGATCAATCCGTCCGCGGTGACATGGATGTGATGCGCCGCGGGCTCGCGCGGCAGGCCGGGCATCGTCATCACGGCGCCGCACAGCGCGACGACGAAGCCTGCCCCGGCCGACAAGCGCACATCGCGCACCGGCAGCAGGAAATCCTCCGGCGCGCCGAGCAGATCGGGATCGGCGGAGAAACTGTACTGCGTCTTGGCCATGCAGACGGGCAGGGCGCCGAAGCCGTCGGCGGCGAACTGGTCGAGCTTCTTCTGTGCCTCCGGCGCCATGACGATGTCGGCGGCGCGGTAGATCTGCTGTGCCACCGTGCGCATCTTGTCGGCGAGGCCGAGCGCGTCGGAGTACAGCGTCTTGAAGGCGCAGGTGCCGTTCGCCGTCAGCGCCACGATCTCGCGCGCCAGCGACTCGGCGCCGCGCCCGCCTTCGGCCCAGTGCCGGCACTCGTGAACGCTCGCATCCGCCATGCGGCAGGCTTCGGACACGGCGGCGAGTTCTGCGGCGCTGTCGCCGGTGAAGTGGTTGATCGCGACCGTCACCGGCACGCCGAACTTTCTGACATTGGCGATGTGGCGCAGCAGATTGGCGGCGCCGTCGCGCACTGCCTGCACGTTTTCCCTGGCCAGATCACCGCGCGCGACACCGCCATGCATCTTGAGCGCCCGCACCGTGGCGACGATCACCGCGGCATCGGGGCGAAGGCCCGACTGGCGGCATTTGATGTCGAAGAATTTCTCGGCCCCCAGGTCGGCGCCGAAGCCGGCTTCGGTCACGACGTAGTCGGCGAGGCTGAGCGCCGTGCGCGTCGCCATCACCGTGTTGCAGCCATGCGCGATGTTGGCGAACGGGCCGCCATGGACGAGGGCGGGTGTGCCTTCGAGCGTCTGCACGAGGTTGGGCTGGAACGCATCGCGCAGCAGCGCTGTCATCGCGCCGGCGGCGTCGAGCTGCGCGGCGGTCACCGGACGGCGCGCGAAGTCGCGGCCGATGATGATGCGGCCGAGCCGCTCCTCGATATCGGCGAGCGAGGTCGCGAGGCAGAAGATTGCCATGACTTCGGAGGCGACGGTGATGTCGAAGCCATCCTCGCGCACTTGGCCGTTGTTGCCCAGACCGACCACGATGTCGCGCAAGGCGCGGTCGTTCATGTCCATCGAGCGGCGCCAGGTGACGCGCTGCGGATCGATGCTGAGCTTGTTGCCCCAATAGATGTGGTTGTCGATCAGCGCCGCCAGCAGGTTGTTCGCCGCGGTGATGGCGTGGAAGTCGCCGGTGAGATGCAAATTGATCTCGTCCATCGGCGCGACCTGGGCATGGCCGCCGCCGGTGGCGCCGCCCTTCTGCCCGAAGCAGGGACCGAGCGAGGGCTCGCGCAGCGCAATCACAGTCTTCTTGCCGACGCGGGCGAGCGCATCGCCGAGGCCGATGGTGGTGGTGGTTTTGCCTTCGCCCGCCGGCGTCGGCGAGATCGCGGTGACCAGGATCAGCTTGCCGCGCGGCTGATCGGCGACGCTGTTGATGTGATTAAGATCGATCTTCGCCTTGAACGGTCCGTGTCGATACAGCGCCGCATGCGGCAGGCTGATGGCGCCGCCGATGTCTTCGATGGGCCTCAGCTTCGTCGCGCGCGCGATTTCGAGATCTGTCATGAGTGCCCCAAAAGACATTACGGCCTGATTTGAAATCCAAGCGCTGCGGCAACGCGCCTGATGCGAACGTCGAGGCTAAGGACCGCAACGTCCGGATATTGCAAATTGGCTTCGAGCACGCATGCAAGGTGAATGGCGTCAAGCGTCCGAATAGGTTCCCCCGGAAATGGCCGCCCAGCACGATCATACATTTCGGACGTAACTGGAAAGACAACCCAGGTGGCCATCGCTGTCTCGAAATCCGTCGCGGTGAGTTGCGCCGCAGCGGGTGTTGTTCGGCCGGCGTCTATCGCACGTTGGATACTTCGATGGCATTCCGCCTTGGTCAACTCCGAGGAAAGAACCAAATCCGCGTTCGCAAGATCGGCAACAATCGTCTGTTTGGCAGGCTCGTCAAACAGCCACGCCAGGATCGCACTCGACTCGGCATAGAGGATCATCGGTGGAAATCAGATTTTGTCTTCTCGCAACCAATCTAGTATTTCAGCGGAGGTCGCACCCTTCAGGAGTGGTGGGCGGGACTTGGAATAGAAGGCGAGCCTATCGTCGTAAGTCATCAGGTGACGTGGCGCGACCAGTCGATCTGCTGCGTGTGCGGAAGGAGGGATCAAACGCGCCACTTCATTCTCGCCATCCATGATGACGAGCGTATCGCCATCGCGCACGGCGCGCAGACACGTCTCAAGACTGGTTTGCAATTCCTGGAGGCTCACGATCTTCATGGAGAGATCATAGTCCTATCGGAGGCAAAAGTCAGTAGGTCCGCGCCTTGGGCGGGATGTATTCGACTTCGTTGGTCAGCGTGTAGGTGTGCACCGGGCGATAGTCGAGCCGCGCAGTGCCGGTCGCCGGGTCGAGCCAGGCCAGCGTGTGCTTCATCCAGTTGACGTCGTCGCGGCTCGCGAAGTCTTCGCGCGCATGCGCGCCGCGGCTCTCATGGCGCACCACCGCGCCTTCGACCGTGACGATCGCCTGCTGAATCAGGTTCTCGAACTCCAGCGTCTCGACCAGATCGGTGTTCCAGATCAGCGAGCGGTCGCTTACCTTGATGTCTTTCAGGCGGCCATAGATCTCGTCGATGCCCTTCTGGCCGTTGCTGAGCGTGTCGCCGGTGCGGAACACGGCGGCGTCCTGCTGCATCGTTTTCTGCATGGCGAGGCGCAGCTCCGCCGTCGGCGTGCCGCCCTTGGCGTTGCGATACTTGTCGAGCCGCGCCAGCGCTTCGTCGCCGGCGCCCTTGGGCAGGTCGTGATGGTTGGTGATGCCCTTGAGCGACTCCGCGGCGTGCACGCCCGCTGCCTTACCGAACACCACCAGATCGATCAGCGAGTTCGAGCCCAGCCGGTTGGCGCCGTGCACCGAGACGCAGGCCGCTTCGCCCACCGCCATCAGGCCTTGCACCGGCGTGTCGGGATTGCCGTTCTTCAGCGTCAGCGCCTGTCCGGTATAGGCGCACGGAATACCGCCCATGTTGTAGTGCACTGTCGGCAGCACCGGGATCGGCTGCTTGGTCACGTCGACGCCGGCGAAGATGCGCGCGCTTTCCGAGATGCCGGGCAGGCGCTCATGGATGATCTTGGGATCGAGATGCGACAAATGCAGGTGGATGTGGTCCTTGTTGGGGCCGACGCCGCGGCCTTCGCGGATTTCGATGGTCATGGCGCGGCTGACCACGTCGCGGCTGGCGAGGTCCTTGGCGTTGGGCGCATAGCGCTCCATGAAGCGCTCGCCTTCGGAATTGGTGAGATAGCCGCCTTCGCCGCGCACGCCTTCGGTGATCAGCACGCCGGCGCCGAAGATGCCGGTGGGATGGAACTGCACGAACTCCATATCCTGCAAGGGCAGGCCGGCGCGCAGCACCATGGCGTTGCCGTCGCCGGTCTGGGTGTGGGCGCCGGTGCAGGACAGATAGATGCGGCCATAGCCACCGGTCGCCAGGATCACCTTGTGGGCGCGGAAGCGGTGGATGGTGCCGTCGTCGAGATTCCACGCCATCACGCCGACGATGGCGTCGCCGTCCTTGATCAGGTCGAGCGCGAAATACTCGATGAAGAAGTTGACGTTGTGCTTGACGCATTGGCCGTAGAGCGTGTGCAGGATGGCGTGGCCGGTGCGGTCGGCGGCGGCGGCGGTGCGCTGCGCGATGCCCTTGCCGAAATTGGAGGTCATGCCGCCGAAGGCGCGCTGATAGATCTTGCCTTCCTCGGTGCGGCTGAACGGCACGCCGAAATGTTCGAGCTCATAGACCGCATCGGGCGCGTTGCGGCAGAGGTATTCGATCGCATCCTGGTCGCCGAGCCAGTCGGCGCCCTTGACGGTGTCGTACATGTGCCAGCGCCAGTCGTCCTCGCCCATATTGCCGAGCGCGGCCGAGATGCCGCCCTGCGCCGCCACGGTGTGGCTGCGGGTCGGGAAGACCTTGGTGATGCAGGCGGTCTTGAGGCCCTGGGCGGCGCACTCCAGCGTGGCGCGCAGCCCGGCGCCGCCGGCGCCGACGACGACGACGTCGAAGG
>CAYXMO010000073.1:7513-11424 GCA_964465935.1 uncultured Rhizobium sp. | reverse complement strand
AAGAAGTAACCTAAGGGCAGGATGAAGGTCCCGTGATCGTCGTGCTGCGCCGCGGGCGGGCGTAGAAGGTCGACGTCATGTTGGTCGAGCTGGTGAGGTACTTCGCGATCGTCGAGGTATAGGGATAGGTCACCTCCACCAGGATCACGCTGCCGCCCGTCGTGATCACACCGGTCGGGACCGTCACGGTGCTGTTGACGGTGCGCGCCGTCGCGTTCTGCGCGCAGCTCCAGGCCACCCTGCCGCCGCCGGCATTGTTGTCGACCAGGCTGGTGATGACGATCTTGAGGCCGGTCGTGGGATAGGGATAGACGATCGAATTGATCGCCGAATAGACGTTGGAGATGTCGGTGCTGGCGACCTGTTTCTCCTGCGCGATCAGGTCGGCGGCGGTGCTCGCCATGCCCGTGACCTTCTGCTTGCAGTCCAGCGCGTCGGTCAGCTCGATGCTGCCCAGGAACATCGCGACCAGCAGCGGCGCCAGGATCGCAAATTCGACCGCGGCCATCCCGTCCGTGGCGCGCAGCGCTTTTCGCAGCCAGGTCAGCATCCCGAAACGCTCGAGGTGAAAGGTTCGTTGCGGAACGCAGCAGTGGCGCTGATCAGCCGCTTGCCGGTCGTCATGTTGGTCAGGAACTGCGACAACACCGGCGTGAGGATGGTCCAGGTGTAGAAGCTGCGGACCAGCACGACGTTGCAGGCGGTGCCGGGCTGGTAATTGTTGAGCGACGTCTTCAGGTTGCCCGAGGAGTCGGTGGCGGCGACGAAATTGGCGCTGGAATAGCCGCTATAGGCCTCGACATCGACCTGCAGGTTCGAATTGCACGACAGCAGCGGCGTGATGTCGTTGCAAATCCGCGTGCGCAGCTGGGACTGCGTCGTGCTCGCCGCTTGTGCCTGACCGGTGCGGATATAGCGCGCGGCATTGTCGGTGGCGTATTGCAGCGTCGCGCTGGCGAAATAGATGACGCCGTTCTCGACGATGCCCATCAGCAGGATGAAGAACACCGGCGCGATCATCGCGAATTCGAGCGCGGCCGAACCCTTGCGTCCGTCAGCGCGCATGCGCCGGGCCGTCCGGCACAGCCGGGCGAGGATGGTGTTCTGGTTGGAAGGAATCGCTGTCACGGCGGCGCCGGCTTAAGCTTCTTGCACGCCGCAACTTTTACCGCCGCGCGCCGGAATATCGAAGGATAAGCGGTCGACGTGCTCAACAAAGCCTTACCGCAATACGCGCGCGCTGACCGGATGGTTACGAACGCGCAAGCGGATTCATTCTTTGCTAATCTTCGTTTATTTCGATGGAAATCATTTGCGCGGCGCTAACGAAGGCCTAACCACAAGCGGGGATTGAAACGGAAAATTGGCATCCGATGAGGAATGATGTGGTGGGCGTTACTCCATCGGGTTGAAGCCATGACTTTGGGCGAGAGATTTCGTGCTGCATTGGGACGCGCCCGCGCGTTCCTTCGCAATGCCGATGCCAATGTCGCGATGATCTTCGCGATCTCGATCATCCCGGTGACGATCGCCGCCGGCGCGGGGCTCGACCTGTCGCGCGCGATGATCGTCAAATCCAATCTGAGCGAAGCGCTCGACGCCGCAGCGCTTTCCGTCGCCAGCACCAGCGGCCTGACGACGGCACAGATGCAGACCCAGGCGCAGAACTATTTCAACGCCAACTACAAGGCCGATGCGAATTACGGCACGCCGGCCTCGGTCACGGTGACGCCGGGCACCCAGCAGGTGACGGTGTCGACCTCGGTGCCGATGCCCACGACCTTGATGGGTCTCGCCGGCATCCACACCGTCAACGTCGTCGCCTCGTCCACCGTGGTGTGGGGCCAGACCAAGCTCTGGGTCGGCCTGGTGCTCGATAACACCGGCTCGATGTGCCAGTCCGACACCAACCCGAACGCCGGCAGTCCGTGCCCCAACCCGGCATCGAACACCAAGATCGCATCGCTGCAGTCCGCGACGCACACCTTGCTCGGTATCCTTCAGGGCGCGGCGGCCACGGCCGGCGATGTGCAGGTGGCCCTCATCCCGTTCGTCAAGGACGTCAATGTCGGCACGTCGAATTCCGGGGCGACCTGGCTCGATTGGACCTCCTGGGACGCGGTCAACGGCACCTGCCAGATCTCAAGCAAGACGAGCCAGTCGAGCTGCATAGCCACGAACGGCACCTGGACGTGGACGGGCGGCACCTGCACGATTTCGAGTCAAACGACGAATTCGGGCTGCACCAGCAACCACGGCACCTGGACGGCCGGCGTCTGCAACATTTCCGGTATCAACAGCCAGGGCACCTGCACCACCACCCATGGCACCTGGAGCGGCACCCCCAAGACTTGCAGCATTCCAGGCTATACCACCAAGACCAGTTGCCAAAACGCGGTCGGCACCTGGACGGCGGCGTATTGCGACATCTCGGGAATCAGCAGCCAGAGCACCTGCACCAGTACCTACGGCGTTTGGACGTGGACGACTGGCAACTGCAACCTATCGAGCTACACCACGCAAACCACTTGCCAGAGCGCGACAGCGGTGTGGACACCCAACAGCCACACCACCTGGAACGGTTGCGTCGAGGATCGCGGCAATTCGAGCGGCCCCGACACCACCAACAACTACGACGTGATGAACACCGCGCCCACGACCGCCACCGCGAGCAAGTTCCTCGCCGAGCAATACTCGTCCTGTCCGCAATCGATCTTGCCCCTGGGCTATGACTGGACCGCGCTCAGCAACAAGGTGGACGCCATGGTGGCGGACGGCACGACCAACCAGCCGATCGGCCTGGTATGGGGCTGGCACGCGCTCAGCACCGGCGATCCGCTCAATGCCGCGTCGCTTCCCGCCAACACCTCGCGCTACATCATCATCCTCAGCGACGGCCTCAACACCGAGGACCGCTGGTATGGCAATGGTTATAGCCAGAGCACCTCGGTCGACAGCCGCATGACCGCGGTGTGCACCAACGCCAAGGCCGAGGGCATCGTCATCTACGCCCTGTTCGTGGACATTGGCGGAACCCAGGGCAACTCGACCGTGCTGCAGAACTGCGCCACCGATTCGAGCAAATATTACGACCTGACCAGCGCCTCCCAGATCTCCGCGGCGTTCACCGCGATCGGCCAGCAGATCACCAATTTGCGCGTGTCGCAGTAGCTCCGAACTTTCGCGAAGGGCGGAAACCTTCGCGAAAGCTTCGCCCGCCTACACTGGATGCCGTTCCAACCGAGGCGTTTGAAGATGGGTGCCCTTGCGCTAGACGTCGCCGCCGGCTTCGCCCACACCATCGCGCGCATCTTGCCCTACATGGCCTTCATGGCGGTGGCCTTCGCCGGCCTCTCCTGGCTCTCGCCCTGCAACAAGGGCAAGCCGTGGTGGCAGAAAAAGGGCCTCGTCACCGACCTCTGTTACTGGTTCATCGTGCCGGTGTTCACGCGCTATGCCCGCATCGGCTTCACCGTGATGCTCACGGTCTATCTGCTCGGCATCAACACCGCCGATGGTCTCGTCGCCTTCTTCGATCACGGCCATGGGCCGCTGTCGCGCCTGCCGTTCTGGTGGCAGCTCGGCCTCTATCTGATCGCCAGCGAGTTCTGCCTCTATTGGACCCATCGCGCCTTCCATTCGGTCCAGCTGTGGAAATTCCACGCCGTGCACCACTCCTCCGAAGACGTCGAATGGATCTCGGCTTCGCGCTTCCACCCCGTCAATCTGATCTTCGGCACCGTCGCGGTCGACGTCATCGCCCTGATGCTCGGCTTTACGTCCGACATCTTCCTGGTGATGGGGCCGTTCAACGCTCTCACCTCGGGCTGGGTGCACGCCAATCTCGACTGGACGCTGGGCAAGTTCAAATACGTCTTCGCCGGGCCGGTGTTCCACCGCTGGCATCACAC
>CAYXMO010000073.1:0-7413 GCA_964465935.1 uncultured Rhizobium sp. | reverse complement strand
GCGTCGCCCGGCTGCGGCGTCGGCTGGCAGCGGTCCGTCGAGCAGGCCAGCGTCGTCTGCGCCGTGCCCTTGGTCAGCGTCACGGTCGAGCCGTGATGGCCGCCCGACACGCTCACCGGCGTGTTGGCGACTTCGCGGCCCTCAGCGTCCAGCGCGATGATGTTGGTCATGCCGAACGACTTGCCGAGCAGGAAGGCGTGGCGCGAGTCGATCATGTTGATGTCGGCGATCGTCGGGTTGCCGACATAGACGGTGGTGATCGGCTTGGCGAAGGTCACGGTGCGCACTTCGTCCATCGGCACCGAAACGCCGCCGGCGAGCGCGGTGCTGGTCATGGCGGCAAAGGCGAGAGTGGCGGCGAAGACGCGGCGCATGATCGTAACCCCATTATCGTTGCGCCCAAGCTATCGCGGCGCGCGTAAAAGAGGCCTTAACCGCGCGCAGGCTCAGGGCGCCGCGCTGTCCCGAATATGGACAACTGCGAAGGCGTCGCTGTGCAGCCGCCGCCAGCCGGCGAGATGGTCGAGTTCCGCCACCATCGGCGACTGCGGACTAAGGATGCTCCAGCGGATATCGTAGCGCCGGATCGCCGCCGTCAGCGCCGCCGCGTCGGGGCGGATCAGCGCCGCGTAACGCTGCAGCGAGGCTTCGCCGTAAAGCTCGGCCCGCGAATCGATGAACGGCTTGACGCCCGCGAAGATCAGATAGCCGCCGAAGCTGTAGTCGTTGAGAACCGGCTGCGCCCGCAGCGCCGCCGGCACGTCCGAAAGCGCGGTCACCGGCGACACCGCACCGTCGCCGCGCGTCACCGGCAAAGCGAACCTGGCGATGGCGAGGCTCGAAATCGCAAGCAGCGCTGTAGCCGCTGCGGCTTGCGACATCCAATGGCGCAAGCGCACGCCGCGTTCGCCCAACGCCTGCGACAGCGGCTCCGCCAGCAGCAGCGGCGCGATCACGGCGACCACGATCTGGTGCCGCTGATGCGACAGCGTCAGGTGCAGCAGCGCCAGCAGGATGAGCGCGCGCAGCGCGGACATCTTCACGCCGCGCGTCACGATCACATAGAGCGCCGCTGCGGCCGCAAGCTCGATCACCTGCAGATGCGAGAAATCGGTCGGCTGCCATTCGTCGATGTTCGCCAGGCTCGCCGTTCCCATCAGCGTCAACGGGAAGATCACGCCCTGGACGAAATGCGGATTGACCAGGCACGCCGCGAGCGCGCCGGCGCCGAACAGCGCCCAATCGCGAAACGTCTTAAACCGCGGCGCCTCGGCCAGCGCCTCCAGCGCGAGACCGCCGGCGAGCGCCAGGCCGAGCAGGAAACTCGCATGGATATTGACCCAAACGATCAACAGCGGCAGCAGCCAGAACGACGGCGCGCGCTTGCCGGCGCGGGCGCGCACCAGCTCCGCCGTCCACATCGCCAAGAGCGGCAGCGCCAGCAGATGCGGCCGCGCCAGCAGGCTGCCGGTCATGCAGCACAGCGCCAGCAGCGTCGTGATCGCTTGCGCCTGCGGCGCCAGCCAGCGTCCAAGCTGATGCGCCAATAGGCCGGCCGTCGCGGCCGCGGCTATGGCGAACAGCAGAACCAGTCCGCTCCAGCCGCCGGCCAAATAGGCGAGCGCCATCGCGATCTCGGCCAGCCATTCATGCGCGTTCCATGGCGCGCCCGCGGCAGTCAGGGAGAAGGGATCGCGGAACAGGATGGCGTGCTCGGCGAGCATCCGCTGTCCTGCGGCGATGTGCAGAAACGTATCGCCGTCGTTCAGCACTTGTGGCGCGAAGGCGGTCACCGCGAATGCGAGCGTTGCGGCACAGAGCGCGATCGCGCCGCGCGCATCGAAAAAAGAGGCGGAAGCCTTGGCCAAGCGGAATCCGGCGAAAATTGCTTCGCCTAGGCCTAAAGCAAAGCCATGAGGGAATGATTGATCGCCGCTTGGCGAGACCTCACAACCGCAAAAAGCGATTGGTTCCTCCGCTTTGCGCCATCGTCGTTAACAAGCGGCAAATATTAAGCTTGAGCGATGTTCCAAACGCGGCTTTTCGTGTCGCTACGGGACACTGCGCAGATCGCTTCACTTGTAAACTTAAGTCGGCATTAAGCCCGTGCCCTTAGTCTCGCCATCAGTCCAGGTTGGTCTCTCGAAATGGTGCCGGCCGGACGTCCTAGGGTGTCACTATGTGGAGGCATAACATGAACAACCTTTTCGCTCGCTTCGTGCGCGACGAGTCCGGCGCCACGGCCATCGAGTATGGCCTGATCGCTGCTCTCATCGCCGTCGTCATCATCGGCGCCGTCCAGGTCGTCGGTACCAAGCTGTCGACGACGTTCACCACGGTCTCGGCGAGCATCAAGTAAGCATCTGCTTTGCGGATGCGATGTGCACGGCCGCTTCGTAACGGAAGCGGCCGTTCGCATATGTAAGAGGATGCGATGGCGGCGGAACTTCTGGTCCTGATCGTTCTTCCCGTCCTGCTGGCGCTCGCCGCCGGCTGGGACATCGCCAGCTTCACGATTCCGAATTTTCTCCAGCTCGCGCTGATCGCCTCGTTCTGCGTCTTCGTCGTGGCGACCGGCATGGCGCCGGCCGCGATCGGCGGCCATCTGCTTGCCGGGTTCCTCGGCCTGGTGGTCGGCTTCACGCTGTTCGCGCTCGGCTTCATCGGCGGCGGCGACGCCAAGCTGTTCGCCTGCGTCGTGCTCTGGCTGGGCTTCGCCAATCTGGTCGACTACGCCGTCGTCGCCTCGGTCATGGGCGGCGCGCTCACGTTTGCGATCGTCGGCCTTCGCCATCTGCCGCTGCCGGCGGTCTTGACCGGTCAGGCCTGGATCCTGCGCCTGCACGACGCCAAGGGCGGCATCCCCTACGGCGTCGCGCTGGCCGCCGGCGCCTTTCTGATTCTTCCGCAGACGGAAATTTTCAGAATCGCGGCAACGATCTAGCAACGCCGTCCCCACGGCCCGCTGCATGGATCATTTGCACAGCTTTTTGTTAAGCAAATTCTAAAGGGTTCCGTGGTCGGATCACACCCAAAGGAGCGGGTCCCATGAACTTGCCGCGCGTACTCATTCTCGGTCTGGCCGCCGTGGCCGCCATTGCTGCTGCGTTTCTCGCCCGCGGCCTGCTCGGCGGCGGCACCCCGCAAGCTGTCGCTCTGACGCCGCCCAAGCCCGAGATCGCCACCAGCCAGGTGCTCGTCGCCTCGGCGCCGCTGCAGCCAGGCCAGCAGCTCAACCCGAGCCTGGTGCATTGGCAGAAATGGCCGACCTCCGACGTCGACTCGACCTTCATCACCCAGGAGAAGGCGCCCAACCTCGAAACCGCGCTCACCGGCACCGTGGTGCGCGCGCCGATGGTCGAAGGCGAACCCTTGACCGAGAACAAATTCGTCCATGCCGAGGCTGCCGGCTTCCTCGCCGCCACGCTGACGCCCGGCATGCGCGCGATGTCGATCGCCATCACCACCGAGTCGGGCGCCGGCGGCTTCATCCTGCCCAACGACCGCGTCGACCTGATGATGACCGAGCAGGTCTCCGACAATCCGCGCCGCTTCCGCGCCCGCATCGTGCTGACCAATGTCCGCGTCCTCGCCATGGACCAGACCTTCAAGCAGGACAAGGACCAGAAGGTCGTGCTCGCCAAGACCGCGACCCTCGAACTCACCGCCGAACAGGCGCGCATCGTGATGAAGGCGCAGGCCGGCGGCCCGCTGTCGCTGGCGCTGCGCGCGCTCGGCGACGAGACCAAGCTGGCGCCGGTGGCCGCGAACCAGAACGCCGGCGGCGACGACGACGCGCCGAGCGGCAGCGGCGTCACCGTGATCCGCTTCGGCGTCGTGCCCACGGGCGCCAATGGAAGGAGAGACTAGGCCATGCGGAAACTCTTCCTCGGCCTTGCCCTCATCGCCCTCGGCGCCGTCGCCGGCAGCGCCGGCGCGGCGCCGGATCGCGCCGCGCCCGACAGCAATGCCCGCGTCATCACGATCTCGACCAAGAGCGGCACCGTCACGCAGCGCCTGGTGCTGTCGCTTGGCAAGGCTGCCATCGTGCAGCTCGACGCCGACGCGCGCGACGTGTTGGTTTCCAGCCCCGACATCGTCGACGCCGTGGTGCGCACGCCGCGCCGCATCTTCTTGCTCGCGCTCAAGACCGGCCAGACCAACGCCTTTTTCTTCGACGGCGCCGGCCACCAGCTCGCCTCGATCGACATCCGCGTCGAGAAGGACGTCGTCGATCTTTCGGCGATGATCCGCAGCGCCATGCCCGGCTCCAACATCAAGGTCTCGGCGATCAACGACAATGTCGTGCTCCAGGGCACGGTCGCCAACGCCCAGGAATCGGCGCGCGCCCAGGACCTCGCGGCTCGCTTCGCCGGCGATCCCGCCAAGGTCGTCAACATGCTCAGAGTGCCGGGCAGCGAGCAGGTCACGATCCGCGTCCGCATCGCCGAGATGCGCCGCAACGTCGCCAAGCAGTTCGGCATCGACATGGCCAGCGCCGCGGTGATCGCGGGTGTACCGGTCGCCGCGTCCTCGGCGCAGCAATTCGGTCTCGTCGGCCGCGCCCTCAACGATCTGTCGGGCGCCAGCGCCGGTCAGGTCTGCGCCACCGGCGCCAATCCGATGTCGACGCCCAACACGCCCTGCGCGCTCGGCCCCAACAATCTGCAGGGCACGATCAAGGCGCTCGAATCCGTCGGCCTCGTCCACATGCTGGCCGAGCCCAATCTCACGGCGGTGTCGGGCGAGACCGCGAAGTTCCTCGCCGGTGGTGAGTTCCCGGTGCCGGTCTCCAGAGACCGCGACGGCAATGTCACCATCGAGTTCAAGCAGTTCGGCGTCGGGCTTTCCTTCACGCCCGTGGTGCTCAGTGCTGGCCGCATCTCGCTGCAGGTCTCGACCGAGGTCAGCGAGCTGACCAACACCGGCTCCTTCACGCTGCAGGGCTCGAACAACAACAACGGGCTGACCATCCCGGCCCTGTCGGTGCGCCGCACCCAGACCACGGTCGAGCTTCCCTCGGGCGGCAGCTTCGCCATCGCCGGGCTGATGCAGCACACCTCCAAGCAGGTGCTCGAAGCTCTGCCGGGGATCAAGGACATGCCGATCCTGGGCGCGCTGTTCCGCAGCCGCGACTACCAGAACGACGAGACCGAGCTGGTCGTGATCGTCAGCGCCTATCTGGTGACGCCGACCGTGGCGGCCAATCTCGCGGCGCCGACCGACGGCTATGTCGCGCCGACCGATGCCGAGACCATCCTGCTCGGCCGTCTCAACGCCGTTTACGACAAGCCCGGTTCCGGCGGCGCGCAGCCCGCGCCTTCGGGATCGTCCGGCTTCATTGTGCAGTAGGGGTCCGTCATGATGCCCAGTGGGAAAGAGTTCTTCCGGGTCGCGTCGCTGCTGGCGGTGCTGGCGGCGGGAAGCTGCGCCGCGCCGATGAACGACGGCGACGGCGTGGTCGACGATCCGATCGCCAACCATCCGATCCAGGTCGAGCCGAGTTTCCACAAGCTCGCCCTGCCGTTCTCCGCGCCCGACGCCGGCCTGATGCCGGACGATGCGGCGCATTTCGACGCCTTCGTCGCTGACTACATGCAGCACGGCAACGGCGCGATCTCGATCTCGGCGCCGCAGGGGCGCGACGCCTCCGCCGCCATCGCTTATTTCGGCGAGCGTCTGGCCAATGCCGGCATCCCGCGCGAGCGCATCCTGGTCGGCACCCACGACATGACCGCCGGCGACGGCAAGGTCGAGCTCGGCTATATCGGCTATCAGGCGGCCGTCGCGCCTTGCGGCGACTGGTCGAACAATGCCGGCTACACCGCGTCCAACCGTTCGATGCCGAATCTGGGTTGCGCCGTGCAAGAGAACATCGCGGCTCAGATCGCCGATCCGCGCGATCTGGTCACGCCGCAGCCGCTGGGTCCGGGCGACGCGGCGCGCCGCGCCACCGTCTACGACAATTACCGCAACGGCAAACCGACCGGCGCCGAGCATTCGACCGAACAGTCTGGCGCCGTCTCCACCGTCGGCAGCGGCAGCGCGCAGTAGAGGTAATCATGGCCAAGGCCAACGACCCCAAGCAGGACGAAGCGTTCGGCGCCGCGCCGCATGAGCGTCCGGTGCCGCGCATCTCGATCGCCGCTTTCGTCGAGTTCCCCGACACTGGCGCGGCGCTGCAGCGCGCCGGCTCCGACCGCCGCCTCGCCAAGGCGCATCTCAACGTCCAGCTCGGCGGCATCGGCGCCGCCGTCGATCATTTCCACGGCCAGGTCACGCCCAATCTCCTGATCGTCGAGACCCGTCTCAACGGCCAGGCCGCGCTCGAAGAGCTCGACCGCCTCGCCGAGGTCTGCGACCCCACCACCAAGGTCATCGTGGTCGGCCGCGTCAACGACGTCGAGCTCTATCGCGAACTGATGCGCCGTGGTGCTAGCGAATATCTCGTCGCGCCGCTCAACCCGCTGCACCTGATCGAAGTGATCTCGGGTCTCTATCTCGACCCTGATGCCGCGCCGATCGGCCGCGTCATCGCCTTCATCGGCGCCCGCGGCGGCGCCGGCTCCTCGGCCTTGTCGCACAATGTCGGCTGGTGCATCGCCGAAGAACTGCGCATCAACACCACCATCGTCGATCTCGACCTGCCGTTCGGCACCACGGGCCTGGACTTCAACGACGAGCCCAGCCAGGGCGTCGCCGACGCGCTGACCGCGCCGGAGCGGCTCGACGACGTGCTGCTCGACCGCCTCTTGGTCAAGCGCGGCGATCATCTCTCGATCTTCGCGACCTCGGCCCAGATCGACCGTGAATACGACGCGCCGGTCGATGCCTTCGAATCGGTACTCGATGCCGTGCGCCAGTCGACGCCGTGCGTGATCGTCGATCTGCCGCATCTGTGGACGCCGTGGGTCAAGGCGGCACTGATCGCCGCCGACGACATCGTGGTCGTCGCGACTCCCGATCTCGCCAGTCTGCGCAACGCCAAGAACATGGTCGAGCTGGTGCGCGCCAACCGCCCCAACGACACGCCGCCGCGCCTCGTCATCAACCAGGTCGGCGTCGCCAAGCGCCCCGAAATCCCGGCCAAGGATTTCGCCGAGACCATCGGGCTGGAGCCCGCGCTGGTGATGCCGTTCGATCCGGCGACCTTCGGCAACGCCGCCAACAACGGCCAGATGATCAACGAACTCGCGCCCAAATCGCCGATCGCTGGCGGCATCCGCCGTCTCGCCGAACTCGTCACCGGCCGCGTGCCGCAACCGATCCAGAAAGCCTCTCCGATCTTGAGCTTCCTCAAAGGCAAGAAGAAAGCCTA
Source organism: uncultured Rhizobium sp. (assembly GCA_964465935.1). Lineage (GTDB taxonomy): Bacteria > Pseudomonadota > Alphaproteobacteria > Micropepsales > Micropepsaceae > Rhizomicrobium. Next base: position 95 of record CAYXMO010000073.1, on the reverse strand, counting down.
AGGCATGTTCGGCAAGCGCAACGCCTCGACAGATGCCGCGCCACGCGTCGCGCCCGCGCCGCCGCCGATGGCTGCCGGCGCGCCGCCGCTGGCTG
>CAYXMO010000072.1:0-11571 GCA_964465935.1 uncultured Rhizobium sp. | reverse complement strand
AGAACCGCATCAAGCGCATGATCATCTCGACCTATCAGGCCTCGAGCGGCGCCGGCGCGGCGGCGATGGAGGAGTTGGTGGAATCGACCCGCGCCCAACTGGAAGGCCGCGTCTATCCGCCCAAGGTGCTGCCGCATCCCTATGCCTTCAACGTCTTCAGCCACAACGACACGATCGACCTGGAGACCGGCTACAACGGCGAGGAGACCAAGGTCATCCGCGAGACCAAGAAGATTTTCGAGGACCCCGATATCCGCGTCGGCATCACCTGCGTGCGCGTGCCGGTGCTGCGCGCCCATTGCGAAGCGATCACTTTCGAATGCGAGAGGCCGATCGGCGAAGACGAGGTGCGGGCGATCCTGTCGGATGCGCCGGGGGTCCGGATCGTCGACGATCGGGCGAAGAACTATTTCCCGATGCCGATCGATGCCAGCGGCCAAGGCGACATCCTGGTGGGGCGCATCCGCAAGGATGTCAGCGATCCGACGGGGCACTCCATCGCCATGTTCGTGTCGGGCGACCAGCTTCTGAAAGGCGCGGCGCTGAACGCGGTGCAGATCGCCGAGTACCTGCTCTAAAGCGCCGCCATGACGCGGCGCCAGAACTGGACGCGGAAGTCCGCGTCCGGCGGCTGTTGGCCGAGGCGCACCACGATCAAATCCCGCGACGGCAGGACGCCCAGCACGCGGCCCTGCGCGCCCAGGGCGAGAACGAGATCGCTCGGCGCCGGCGGCACGGCGGGCCCTTCGCTGCGCGCGCCGGTGACGTCGGCCATCCAGGCGCCGCCGTTCAGCCACCACAGCCGGCCATAGGCGGGGTTGGTCGGCGTCGGCGCGAGCATCTGTGCGAGTTGCGCCTCCGAGATGAGCTGGTTGCCGCCGGGCGCGCGGCCGCGATCCAGCACCATGCGGCCGAGCAGGGCGAGATCGCGCGGCGCAGTGACCAGACCCCAGGCATTACCCGAGACGCGCGCCATCTCGGCGGGGCGCGGCAGCCATTCGGTGTCGGTCATGCCGAGCGGGCCGGTGAGCCAGTCACGGGTCAATGCATCGAGTTTCAAGCCGGCGGCGGCTTCGAGCACGCCGTGCAGCCGCGCATAGACCGGGGTGTTGTAGAAGAAGCGCGCGCCGGGCGGCGCTTCGGGCGCCAGCGCCTCGGTCAGTCCGGAGGTCATTTCGAGCAGGTGACGCACGGTGATGGCGCGCTCCTGCTCCGGCGAGGCCTTCGACCAGCCTGCCGCGATGAACGCCGACACCGGACGCTCGATGTCGAGCAGGCCGCGGTCCACCGCCTGCCCTGCCAGGATTCCGATCAGGCTTTTCTGCTGCGACGCCACGTCCTCGCGCAGCTCGCCGTAGGTCGTAGTGCCGCGGGCGAACAGCGCGGCGAAGGTCTCGCTGCCCGGCGGGAGCGGCCAGTTGCGCTCCAGCAATGTGCGGCCCTCTTGGACGACGAGCAGGCCGGTGGTTTTCTGCGCTGCCGCGTAGTCCGCCAGATCGTTGAGCGCGGCACTCATCCGCGACGGATGTTGAATGCCGCGAAGACATCGGAGAGCGGCGGCAAGCGATCGAGAACCGTCTTGGCCTCGGCCTTGAACTTCTCGAACTGCATGACGTTGTCGATGCGGGCGGCGAGGAAGGCGGCGGTGTCGCTTTCGCCTTCGCTGGTGTCGGTGAACCAGCGCATCATGGTCGCGGAGTAGACGCCGGCGAGGATGCCGCGCTTGGTGTAGAAGTTGAAATCGGTCGAGGTGTCGCCGGCGGCGCGCCACATCGCGTCGACCGTGCGCCACACCAGCCGGGTGCCGAGCGCGGCATGCGGCGGCAGGGTGAGGAAAGCAGCGGCGCGGCGGGCCGCTTCCTTGTGCGGGCGCACCGCCTCGATCCGCGCCATCACCGCGGCGGCGATGCGGGCGCGGATCTTCATGGCCGGCAGATCCAGCGCCGCGAGATTGCGTTCCATCCGCGCGTCGGCGTCGTGCGAGAACGCTTCGACCAGGCCGAGCGGGCCGCCGGGAAAAAGCCGCGTCAGCGCCGGCTTGTCGAGGCCGGTTTCTTCGGCGGCGCGCGCCAGCGCCCTATCGGTGAAGCCGTCGAACACGGCGTGTTTGAGCGCCGCCTCCAGTACCTTAGCTTTGAGGTCGGCGTCGTCGGCCGGTTTCTTGCGGGGCGCCATCGCAGGCTCGAATAGAAAAAGGGCGCCGGGAGTATCGGCGCCCTTTGTCCAAAAGTCAGCAGGCTCAGGGATGGCGCGCCGCGAAGTTGGCGCTGGGGGTCGGGGGCTGGCTGAAATAGAGCTTCGCGGTTCCCAGCACCGGCGTCGTCGTCGCCGAGGTCAGGCCGAAGAAGAAGCTGGTCTGCCCCGGGCAGACGCCGCCGCTCGACGGCGTGCCGAAGACGAAGGTGATGACGTTGCCGACCTGCGTCGCCGAGCTGATGCCGACCGAGCCGAGGCCGCCGCTGGTCACGACGAAGACGTCCTTGAGGGCGCCGGGCGGATAGGGCTCCTTGACGACCGGGCCGAACGAGATGTCCATCTTGGTGACGCAATTCTCGACCACAGGCGCCGAGACCTTGGTCAGGTCGAGGCGGTATTCGTAGGCCATCCGGCCGGCGGCCGGCGCCGGCTTGGTGCCGGGATAGGTGCGCGACTGCAGGAAGCCGGCACCGATATCGCCCGGCGGCGCGACCGGCGACGACGAATCGGTGACGACGACGGTGCAACTGACGTTGAACACGCAATTGATCGCCGGGGCACCGACATTGACGATGGTCAGCGCAGCGGCATTGGCCGCGGCGGGAAGCAAAGCGAACGCCGACGCAACAAACACAAGTGAGTTTCTCAATCGACGCATGGCAATTCTCCTTGGGAATAGGCCACGAACTCTGCGCTTTTTCTTAGAACTAAACAAGAACAAAAGTCACCGAGATATTTTTTATTTCACTCTCCTTCGACTTGCGGGCGGCAAAAAGGCCGGCGGCCCCGGCAAATCTTCTAAGGGACGCGCACCGGCACCATGCCGGGCAAACCGCCGGCGCTGTAGAACAGCTTCGCGGTCGCCATCACCGGTGTGGCCGTGGCCGAGGCGAGGCCGAAGAAATAGCTGGTCTGCCCCGGGCAGACGCCGCTGCCGGCGAAGTTGAGCACCACGACGCCGCCGGGGCCGCGCGTGGCGCTGGCGATGCCGACGCTGCCGAGGCCGCCGCCGGTGACGACGAAGACGTCCTGCGGGCCGCCGGGGGCGTAGGGACCTTTGACGATGGTGCCGAAGGTGATCTGCATCGCGGTGACGCAATTGACGGCGAGCGGCGCGCTCGTCGCCGTCAGGTCGACGCGATAGACATAGGCTTTCTTGCCGGCGAGCGGCGCCGGCGCGGCGCCGTCATAGGTGCGCGACTGCAGCCGCGCATTGCCGCCGTCGCCGGGCGGCGTGAAATTCCCGACCGAGTCGGTGACCACCACGGTGCAGCTGGTGTTGAAGACGCAGTTGATTCCCGGCGCCGCGACATTGACGACATCGAGCGCGGCAGCCTGAGCGGCCAAGGGCGCGAAGCACAGCATCGCGGCGGCAAGCGGCAGAAGTTTTTTCAATGCGGTCTCCTCCAAATTATTCGCGCGCAAGTCTGCGCCGCGCTCCGGGCGCCGACAAGACAGTCCGCGCCTACGGCTGTGACCAGTGGCGCGCCTCGCTTTCGAAGATGAGCTTGCCAAGATCGCTCATCCGGCTGGGATAGAGCCGCCCGTCGAGGTGATCGCATTCGTGCTGCACGACGCGGGCATGGAAGCCCTTGGCGGTGCGCGCGACCTCTTTGCCTTCCAGGTCGAAGCCGCGATAGCGGATGTGGAACGGCCGCTCGACGAAGCCGCGCAGGCCCGGCACCGACAGGCAGCCCTCCCAGCCGCCTTCGCGCCCCGTCCCGACGAGCTCGACTTCAGGATTGATCAGCACGGTCAGCGGCGCGGTGTGGTCGAAGCGTTCTTCATCCGACAGGCCGGGATCGCTGCGCCCGTCCGGCGCCTGGAACACCACGACGCGCAAGGGGACGTGGACCTGCGGCGCGGCGAGGCCGGCGCCGTTGGCGTCGATCATGGTCTCGATCATGTCGGCAACGAGACGGCGGATTTCGGGCGCGGCGGGATCGGCGACGGGCTGCGCTTTTTGCGCCAAAACCGGGTGGCCCATGCGGGCGATCTTGAGAATGGCCATGAACAGCAAGCTCTAGGGGGCTGGATCAAGCAAAACGCAAGGGCTTGATCATTGTTTTGAGGATTCGGCCCACCCCCTCCCCCCTCCAAGCCGGGAAAGCGCCTTGTCCTTCTGCATAAATAGGAATTCAGTCTTTGACGGTCAAGCGGTGGACAGGGCAAACCCCCTCTGATATTACCCGCGCCTCTCAAAAAAGGCCGGGAGCCAGACTTTGCAGATCATCGTGCGCGACAACAATATCGACCAGGCGCTCAAAGCGCTGAAAAAGAAGATGCAGCGTGAAGGCATCTTCCGCGAGATGAAGTTGCGCGGCCACTACGAGAAACCCAGCGAAAAGCGCGCCCGCGAACGCGCCGAAGCCATCCGCCGCTACCGCAAGCTCCAGCGCAAGCGCCTGCAGCGCGAAGGCCTGCTGCCGCGCTAAGAGCGCAACACTGCGTTTTGAAAAAGCCGCTCCGACCGGAGCGGCTTTTTTGTTGCCCGCCGCGATGTGGCACAATGGCTGCCAGGGGAGACGGCCATGCTGCGGACGTTCTGGGGCATCATCGCGGGCGGCGTGACCGGCGTCGTGACGATGATGATCCTGGAATCGGCCGGCGACCTGATCTTCCCGATGCCGCCGGCGGCCGATCTTTCGCGCGCCGGCGCCTCGCTCACCTACATGGACCAGATGCCGATCGGCGCCAAAGTCATCGTCCTGTTGGGTTGGGCGGCGGCGTCGTATCTCGCCAGCACGCTGGCGCTGCGCCTGGCGCGCAGCAAGAACCCGCGCGTCGGCTGGGCGGCGGGCGGCGCGGTATTCGCGGCCGGCGTCCTCAGCCTGGCGATGATCCCGCATCCGATCTGGATGTGGGCGCTCGGCCTTGTGGCGCTGACGGCGCCCGCCTACACCGCGGCGCGGCACGGCACGCCCAAACGGGTCGATCTGCGAAAGACATAGCGAAAGGCAGTCATGACCGACATATCCGACCGCGTGCGGCTGCACGGGCTGACGGTGCTGTCCGACAATTGGTATGTGCTGCGCAAGGCGGACTTCTCGTGGCGGCGCAGCGACGGCAGCTGGCAGCGGCAGGAGCGCGAAGCCTATGACCGCGGCAACGGCGCGGCGATCCTGCTATACGACACAGGCCGGCGGACGGTCGTGCTGACGCGGCAGTTCCGCATGCCGGCTTACCTCAACGGCTATCGCAAGATGCTGATCGAAGCGGCGGCCGGTTTGCTGGACGACGCCTCGCCCGAAGATCGCATCGCCAAGGAAGCGGAGGAAGAAACCGGCTACCGCGTCGCCCAGGTGCGCAAGATCTTCGAAGCGTTCATGAGCCCGGGCTCGGTCACCGAAGTGCTGCACTTCTTCGCCGGTGAATATTCGCCGGCGGCGAAGGCCGGCGCCGGCGGCGGCATCGCGGCGGAAGGCGAGGACATCGACGTGCTGGAGCTGCGCTTCGACGAGGCTTACGCGATGATCGGGCGCGGCGAGATCGTCGACGCTAAGACGATCATGCTGCTGCAATGGGCGAAGCTGAATTTGTTTGCTTAGCTCAATAGTCGGGATGTGAGCTAGAACGGATTCCAGTGAGGCTGAACCACTTGGGCGGCGCGTCGTTACGCTGCCGCTAACGACCCTTCGAGGCTCGCTACGCTCGCACCTCAGGATGACGCGACTTTTGAAGTAGGCTCGTCAACCTGAGGTGCGAGCCCAAAGGGCGAGCCTCGAAGGGCGGCGAGCCGTCTACGCGACCGTCCAACTTCACCAGAATCCACTCTAGTTCTTCCTTCCCAGCAATCCGCCGATCAGCTTGCCCAGGGTCGGCGGGCGTTCGGTGGTCAGCACGTGCTTGGCGAAGACGCGGCCGGTCCAGACGATCAGGAGCGCCGTCGTCACGATCGCCAGCGCCGCCGTGCCCCAAAGCTGCCACACCGGCGGGTGCGAGGAGAGCCGCAGCATCATGAAGAACGGCGTGTAGATCGGCACCCAGGACAGCGTGCTGGCCAGCGCGCCGTTGGGATCGCGCATCACGCCGGCGATCATCAGGTTGGGCAGCATCAGGATCAGCATCGAGGGGCCGAGCAGCGACTGCGCGTCGGCCAGGCTGTTGGCCATGCTGCCGATGGCGAGGAACAGCGAGCCGTAGATCAGAAGGCCGCAGAGGAAGAAGACCAGCAGCAGCGGCAGCACGTCGGGCGTGGCGGTGGCGCGCAGCGAGGCGAAGACCAGATGCACCGTGTCCTGGCTGGCGATCGCCATCAAACCGAGCAGGGCGAGGCCCCAGATCGCCAGCGTCAGCAGCGCCACCGCGATGACGCCGATCAGCTTGCCCGAGGTGATCTCGCGCGGCGTGGCGCAGGAGAGCAGGACTTCGATCATGCGGGTCGACTTCTCCTCGACCACGCCCTGCAGGAGCACCGAGGCGTTCATCACCGAGACCACGAACAGGATGATGGCGAGCGCGATGGGAACGATGGAATCGACGGCGCCGTTGCGCACCGTCCCGCGCTCGGGATCGTGGCCCTGGACCCGGGCGGTGGCATCGAGAATGGTGGGATCGCGAAGTTGCGGCGCGGCATGGCGGATGGCGCCGAACTGCAGCGCCTTGACGAGCGCGTCCTCGACGAAGCCGCGCAGATCGGGATCGAGACGGCCGCTCGTCCAGGATTCGGCGACGGAGTCCTTGGTAGTGCCGAAGCCTTTGGGAATCACGAACACCGTGTCGAGTGGCGGGCGGCGATCGTCGAACCCGCCGTGCTGCTCATGGCCTAAGGCCCGGCGGACCGCGGCGGGGAAATCGGCCGGCGCGGCGTTCGCGAGATAAGCGGGCGGCAGCATGGCGGAGAACTGATCGCCGCTGGGCTGCGGCACGAAATCCGGCGCACCGGGTTTCTTGGAACGGCGAAGCGCCGCTTCGATGGCGTGGTAATCGGGTTCGGGGCCGCAGCGCAGATTCGCGGGCACCCCCGGAGCGGGTGCAACAACGGTGGGACGCTGGACCAGCGCCGCAAGGCCGCCCGGCGGCAGCTTGGCCGGGTCCGCCAGCGTCGCGGCATAGTGCTCCGCACCGTCCATCCAGCGTTGTTCGCCTTGCCGCTTCGCGGCGCAGTAGAGCGCATCGGCATAGCCGCCGCCGCTGCGGTCGACCACGGTGAAGACATGATTGCTGGGCGCGTCATTGCCGCCGGTCCATTGCGGCACCAGCGTGACGATCACGATCCACAGCGGGAACATCAGGATCGAGATCGCGAAGCCGCGGCGCGTCACGTATTTGATGAACTCCTGGCGGGCGATGAGAAAGGCGCGGGTCATGCGCCCACCAGCGAGACGAAGACGTCGTGCAGGCTGGGCGGCGCCAGATCGAAATGGGTGAGCGGCACGCCCTTCTCGAAACAGGCGGCGAGCAGTTCGCGGCCGTCGGCGCCTTCCTTGAGATCGAGCACCCAATTGGGCTCGCCCTGGTGCGGCGGCGCCGCGTGCTGCACCCCCGGCACGGCACGCAGGAAGCCGAGATCGCCGTCGGCGGCGAGGCGGGCGCGGCGCGGCAGCAGGCCGCGGGCTTCGTCGAGCGTGCCTTCGAAAAGCCTGATGCCCTTGGCCAGCACGAGAAGGCGGTCGCAGAGGCGCTCGGCATGCTGCATCGTATGGGTCGAGAACAGGATCGTCTTGCCGCTCGCCGCCAGACCGCGGATGAAGGTTTCGAGCTCGCTCTGGTTGACGGGGTCGAGGCCGGAGAACGGCTCGTCCAGGATGACGAATTCGGGATCGTGCGCCACGGCAGCCAGCACCTGGACCTTCTGCGCCATGCCCTTCGACAGCCCTTCGATGCGCACGCGCGCGAAATCGCCAAGCCCGAAGCCGGCGAGCAGTTGGCGGGCGCGGGCGAGCGCCGGGGCGCGCGCCATGCCCTTGAGCGTCGCGATATAGGCGATGGCGGCGTCGGCGCGCATGCGCTTGTAGAGGCCGCGCTCCTCCGGCAGATAGCCGATGCGGGCGCGCACCTGCGCGATGTCGCGGCCCAAAACGCGGATGGTGCCGCTGTCGGGCGGCAGGATGCCCAGCATCATGCGCAGCGTCGTGGTCTTGCCGGCGCCGTTGGGGCCGAGGAAGCCCAGGATGCTGCCGCGCGCCAGCGTGAAGGAAAGATCGTTGACGGCGGTGAAATCGCCGAAGCGCTTGGTGACGCGGGAAAGCTCGACGACGGAATCGGTCATGCGCGGTTCCAAGCTCCGGCGCGAACCTTATGTCAGAGCGCCGTGACGCGATAGGCGCAGCGGCCGGCGCCGGCGAGGATGTGGGAGAGACGCTCGACCTTGATGTCCTTGCCCAGCACGCGGTGGAACAAGGCGAGTTCCTCGCGGCACAACCCGGTGCACAGCCGCGCCGCGGCGCAGATCGGGCAATGGTTCTCGACGAACAGCCAATGGCCGGTGTCGGGTTCGCGGCGGACCTCGGCCATGTAGCCTTCGGCGCTGCGGATCTTGGCCAGCGCGTCGAGCTTGGCCTTCAGGGTCTCCACCTTGTCGGTCTTGGCGCGGTAGGCCTTTTCGAGATCGGCGTTGCGCAGCTTCAAGAGCTTGTCGAGGCCTTCCTCGCCGAACGCCTTCTTCATCTGGACGATGAGATCGGTGGCGAGGCCGGCATGGCTGTCGGTGAAATGGGCAGCGGCGGCGGGCGTGGCGCGCCACAGCTTGACCGGGCGGCCGCGCGGGCGGGCCTGCTGCGCATAGGCCGCGTCACCCCCTTGCGCCAGGGCGTAGAGATGCTGGCGCACCGCCATCGCGGTCAAACCCAGCTTTTGCGCCGCCAAATCGGCGGAAATCGGGCCGTCGCGCTTGAGGATTTCGAGGACGGCGTCGCGGCCTTTCGCTTCCGGTATGGGTGCCATGCTATAATTTCTAAAGGATGGACTTGCATAAATCAAGGTCCGCTATATTCTAAAGGTAGAACTTTGGAAAAAAGAGGCCGCCATGTTCAGCGCAACCGGGATCGGCGAAAGCGAACTCAAGGCCAAGGGCCGCAAGGTGTTCCGCCGCGACGGCAAGCAGGTGCTGCTGATCGCCGCCGAAGGCAAGCTGTTCGCCATCGCCAATCGCTGCCCGCATGAAGGCTTCCCTTTGAGCGAAGGCACGCAAGGGCCCGGCTGCGTGCTGACCTGCAACTGGCACAATTGGAAATTCGACCTTGCCAGCGGCGAAGCGCTGGTCGGGCGCGATCCGGTGCGGACCTATGCGGTCGAGCTGCGCGACGGCGAAATCTTTGTCGATCTGTCGGACCCGCCTGCTGAAGCGCAGCGCGAGCGCGCGCTCAAAGGCCTGGTCGCGGCGATCCGCTACAACGAGCCGGCGCGGATGGCGCGCGAAGTGGCGCGGCTGGAGCGCGCCGGATTCGACGCCGGCGTGGCGCTGAGCCATGCCGTGGCGGCGCAGAACGAGCGGCTGGAATACGGCACGACGCACGCCTATGCCGCCGCCGCCGACTGGTTGAAGCTGGCGGCGCGGGCGCCGGACGAGGCGCGGCGGCTGACCGCGATGATGGAGCCGATCCAGCACATCGCCTGGGACACGCTGGGGGCCAAGCGCTATCCCTATGCCGAAGGATTACGCGAGTGGGACGCGGCGGCGTTCCTTGCCGCGATCGAACGCGAGGACGAGAAAGAAGCGACCCTGCGATTGCGCGGCGCACTGGCGGCGAAGGTCGCGCCCGATGCGATCGAGGCGGCGCTCGGCCAGGCGGCGCTGGCGCACTATGCCGATTTCGGCCACAGCGCGATCTATGTCCTCAAGACCTCCGAGCTGATCGAACGGCTGGGGCCGGAGGCGGCGGAGCCGCTGCTGCTGGCGCTGGTGCGCAGCCTGGTGAACGGGACGCGCGAAGAGCGGCTGCCGGAATTTCGCGGCTACGCCAAGGCCGCCGCGGCGTGGGACGGGAACGGCGCGGCGCCGGTGCGCGCGGAGGACTTCATCGGGCTCAGCATCGAAGGCGCGCTCAAGCGCACGCTGCAGTCTTCGGGCCGGCCGCCGCGCGAGATCTACGATGCGCTGGTCGGCGCCGCGGCGTGGAACCTGCTGCATTTCGACGTCGGCATCGACCATGCCACCGCGAACACCATCGCCGACAATGTCAGCTGGCTCGACTTCACCCACGCGCTGACCTTTGCCAATGCCACGCGCCATATCTGCGCGGACCAGCCCGCGCTGTGGCCGCAGGCGCTTTTGCAACTGGCATTGTTCGTCGGGCGCAACAAGCCTTATGTGCAGGCGCAGCAGGATGTGGCGCGCTGGCGCGTCGACGACGTCGATGCCTTCATCGCGGACGAGATGGCGGGCCTGTTCGATCACGGCATCGTCGAGCCGATCATCGCCTGCCACCGCATCAAGATGCTGTTCGCGCTCGAGGACGAGCTCAAAGCGGCGCCGGACGCGCCGTGGCGGGGCGCCATGGCGTCGGCGATGAAGCGCTGGCTGCACACGCCGCAGAAGCGCCATCACGGGCTGCGGCTGGCGACCCAGGCGCGCGACTTCATCGCACGGGAGGGCTGAGCATGCGCACCCTTTCGCGCATCGGGGGCGTGGCGGCGATCCTGGGCGGGGCGCTGCGCATCGCCGACACCTTCACGACGCAGGCGCTGCCGCAGGGCACTCTGGCGATGCTCTATTTCGCGACCGATGTCCTGCTGCTCGCCGGCATCGCGGGACTTTGGGCGGCGCGGCGCGCGACGATCGGCCTCGCCGGCACCATCGGCATCGTGGTGTTCGTCGCCGGCATTCTGGCGGTTCGCGCTTCGGCGTTCGGCATCGGCACCTATCAGATCGGCTCGCTCATCGCGCTGATCGGGTTACTGATCTATTCGCTCGATGCGTTGTTCGCGCGCCGCAGCGCGCCCTGGGCGCCGCTGCTATGGCTGACCGCGTTCGTCGCGGCCATCGCCGGCGTGCTGACGGCCAATGCGGCGCCCTGGTTCGCGCTGTCGGGCGTGGCCTTCGGGTTCGGCTTCGCCGCGGCAGGCGTGGCGACGCTACGAGATTAATCGTCCGCCGGTTCGCCGACATGCGCCACCATGTCGGTGATGACGCTGCGCACGTGCTGGTCGGCGGCGACGTAGAAGACCTGCTTGGCGCGGCGCTCGGCTCTGAGGACACGCGCCGAGCGCAGCAGGCGCAGATGGTGGCTGACCAGCGACGGCGACAGCCGGCACGCGGCGGCGATGTCGGAGACGCAGATCGGCTTTTCCAGGCAGGTCAGGATGATGCGCAGCCGGCTGGCATCGCCCATCAGGCGGAAAACCTCGGCCAATTCGATGGCTTCGTCCTCGGTGATTGACACCTTTTTCTTCATCGGCCTATAGTTCTGAACATATGAATATCTATTCATATGA
>CAYXMO010000071.1:0-11760 GCA_964465935.1 uncultured Rhizobium sp. | reverse complement strand
GGATCAGCCCGCTTTTCGCGACATCGTCGGCTCCCGGCGCCGCATAGGACGCGACCTTGTGCGCCGCCGCGTCGCAGTCTTCGCCCGTCGCGGAGCTCGCGCCATGCGCGCCCGACGTGATCGACGGCGCGCCGGCATAGCCGTTCGCGGCGACGACATAGATCAGCAGCATCCAGAGCATCTTGCCCGTTCCCACATGCGTTCGCTCCTCATACGATCTGGCGGCGCGCGCGCACATGCCTGCTGGTTTTCTTGGTAAATTCGCCGTTCTGCCTTGAGGAGACTCAGAGCTGCTCGCAGCTCTTTTGCCGTTCCCAGGCCTGGGCCTGGGCCTCGGCATCCTGAACCTGCGCATGCCAGCTCGGCTTGGGCTCCTCGAACTCCTCGCGGAACCACGGCATCAGGCGCTTGTCGAACGCGACTTGCTTGAGGAAGGCGAGCACCGCCTTCACCGCCGGCTGATGACCGATGTCGCGATGATAGTTGGCGAAGATGCCCGTCGTGAGCTTGTGGCTGGCGAGCACCGGACGGAAGGTCGGTTCGATCGCGCCGGCATAGGTGGGAAGCAGCGCCATGCCGATGCCTCGGCGGATCGCCTCGACCAGCACGGCGCTGGAATTGGTGAACACCGCGGTGCGGATCGCGTCCTGGGATTCGGAGAACGAGGTCCAGCGCCCCTTCGAGGTCAGCGACTGGGTATGATCGAGCATGCGGTGGCGGTGCAGATCGGCCGTCGAGTTCGGCGTGCCGTGATTGGCGAGATATTCCTCCGAGGCGAACAGCACCAGATGCAGGGTGCCTAGCCGCACCGGCACCGAGTCGCCGTCGGTCGCCGCCGAGAACTGAATCTGCACGTCGAAGGGCGGCCGCTGGCTGACGCTCTGGTCGAACGCCGAGAACAGACGCAGGTCGACGTTGGGGTGGCGCCGCAGGAACGCCGGCAAGAAGCGCGACAGCCAGTAGCCGTTGAGCCCCTCCGGCACCAGCAGCTTGCATTCGCCGGCCACGCCGCTCACCGCGCCGCGCACATGCTCGAAGGCGCGCCGGACCGACAATTCGATGACCTGGGCTTCCTTCAAGACGAGTTCGCCCTCCGGCGTCAGACGCGGTCCGCGCGGCGTGCGGCTGAACAAGGTCGTGCCCATCAGAGCTTCCAGCGTCTCGATGCGCCGGGCGACGGTCGGTTGCGCGATATCGAGTTCGGCGGCGGCCCGCGTGAAACTTCCGGTTCTGGCTACGGCAACAAGCACGCGCAGATCGTCCCAATAGACCTGCAAGGGGTTTTCGCCAACCGAGAATTCTGTTGGGGCCTCTACGATTTTCGCGACTGTTTTCGCCATCGCGTTGTCGTCACCCTCGCTTACCGAACTCGCGAATCACAAATCTGCGTAAGCGAATTCTAGGGCACAACGACAAACGGGGTAATGGCAATGGATCGGGATGATGGTGCTGTCGGGCAAATATCGGTGTGTGACGGTTGGCCCGCGGCGTATGACGCTGCGTCGTTTTCCTACATAAAAGTCAACGATGCGGTCTCGGTTCGCCGACTCACCGCGGCGGATCTCGAGGCCTGCGTCCGCCTCACGGCAACTCAGCTCAACGCCACGGTTGCATCGCCCGAGCACATTCGCCTGGTGCTCACCAACAATCCCGATGCGTTCTGGGGCATTTTCCGCACCGACAATCCGGAGCGCATGCCCTATCTCGCGGGTTTCTACAGCTTCCTGCTGTTGAACGCGCACGGCACCGAACGGCTCCTGGCGCGCACGCTCGAGGCGCTCAAACCCTCGCTTGGCGACTTGGCGGCGGCGGGCGAGCGTCCCGTCGCGGTCTATATCTGGGCGATCGTGGCCGAGCGGCTGACCGCGGTCGCGGGTCCGACGATCTCCAAGGAGATGGAATATCTCCACAAGGGCCTGCCGATCTACGCCACTGCCGGAACCCATGCCGGTCTCAACAAGCTGCGCAACCTGAACTATCGGCCGGTGGCCGAGGGCGACGACAAGCTCGGCGGCCTGTTCATGCTGGACCGCTATCCGGAGAAGCCGCAAGCGCCGCGGCCGGCGGAAGCGCGCATCCAGCGGATGCTCTCGCGCCTCAAGGTCACGGTGGTTTCATCGCCCGATGAAATGGCGAAGGTCCACGCCATCCGTTCGATCTTCATCCACGAGCAGCGCTGCCCCTATGACGAGGAGTTCGACGGCAACGACTACAGCTGCACCCACATCCTGGGCTATGTCGATGGCGAGCCGGCGGCGACGCTGCGCATCCGCTATTTCGCGGACTTCGTGAAGTTCGAGCGCCTGGCGGTGCTCGAACGCTTCCGCCGCACCCTGATCGCGCGCGAGATCGTCACCTTCGGCCAGAAGATCTGCTCGCGCAAAGGCTATGTGCGCGGCTACGGCCAGGCGCAGAAGCGGCTGGTCCATTTCTGGGAGCATTTCGGGTTCGAGCCGCTGCAGAAGGTCCGCCCGCTGGTCTATTCCGATCACGAATATGTCGAGATGTGGGGGCGAATCGATCGCCACGACGATCCCATCACCATCGACAGCGATCCCTATCTGATCGTGCGCCCCGAAGGCCGCTGGGACGAACCCGGCGTGCTCGAGATTTCCGCCACGCGCCCACCCACCAATCCGCATTGAGGTCTTCATGGGCTCCAAACGAACACCGCGTAAACCGCAGAGGATCGCCAAAATGGAAGAACCTGCCGCGATGGAATGCGATCCCGAAGCCATGCAGGTTCTCAAGGCGCTGGCGCGCATCAAGGACCCGATGACGCGCTATCTGATCAGCATGCTGGTCGACCGGCTGACGGAGCAGATGGAGAAGCTGCTGCAGTCGCAAGAACCGCTGGTTGATTCGGTCAAGGAGTCCCGAACGAAAATTAACTAGGCGCCGTTGTCAGGACGGGGAATGCTGTTACGCTCTGCAGCTGTCAATATCGGCGTTCCGTCCGTACGTATGGCAAAGCGAACAAGCCCCCAAAGTCAGGCGATCGACAGCGCCGTCGGCAAGCGCGTCCGGCTTCGCCGGCAGGTGCTGAAGATCAGTCAGAGCGCCCTGGCCAACAAGCTCGGCATCACCTTCCAGCAATTGCAGAAGTGCGAGCAGGGCATCAACCGCATCGGCGCCGGCCGGCTCTACCAGATCGCGCTCATCCTCAGGACGCCGATCGAGTACTTCTTCGCCGATGTGCGCGACGCCATCGACGTCGAAAACCCGCCGGCGGCGGCGATGGGGACGAGGGAAGCCGATTTCGCGAATCAGAGCGCGAGGCTGGTGCTGGCGTTTTCCCGCATCGGCGACGCCGAGACGCGCCGCCACATCGCCGAACTGGTCGACAAGATCGCCGAATCCTAACCGTTCGTCACGGCGCCGCCGCGGCGATCCTTTCGCAGTCGATTGCGCCCTCGGCGAGGCGCAGGCGGTATGCGGCGCCGTCTTCCGCCTGCGGCAGCGGGATGCCGGACTCCAGCGCCGCAAAGACGCTTTCCGGGTCGCGGTCCCACTCGACCGCGAACGGCCCCGGCTCGCCGCCGCGCAGCCGCGCCACCGCCTGTTCGAACGCGACCATCGCCCGCGCCAGCGGATCGCGGTCGTCTTCCAGATGGCGCAGGAATTGCGCGCTGGCGCGCTCGACATAGGGCGAGACGTTCTGCCCCTCGTAGAATTGCGCGATGCAACTCTCGAAGCGGCCCAGGCGCTTGAGCAGGCGCGCGGCGGACGGGCAGGCGCCTTCGATCGTGAGCGCGCGCCACCACACCGCGATCTCGCGCAGCAGAGCGAGTTCCTTGGTCGGCTCCAGCCGCGCGTAGTAGCTGTCCGCCGCCATGCCGGACGGACGGCCCTTCATCAGCGCCAGCATGGCGCGCTGGTGCTCAGCCAGTCCGGGCATGCGCCAGCATCTCCTTCAAGCCGGCCAGCTCGGCGCAGATCGCGTCATGGCCCAGAACCGGCACCGCCTGTTTGAGGAATTCGAAAGTGACGGCCTTCAGGTTCGGCGCGCGGCCCAGGATGTCGGCGGCGCGGGCCCGCGTCGGTGCGTCCATGCGGCGCGAATGCACGTCCATGCGCACACCCTTGTGCCAGCCGCCGCCGGCGACATGCATCTCGCGTACGTTGGAGAAGTCGAGTTCGTCCAGGAACGCGCCGGCGTCGAAGCCGAAATTCTCGCGGTCGCATTCGATGTTGTAGGCGTCGATCACGATCTCGCAGCCCGATTGCCGCGCCAAGGCGTTGAAGAACGCCGCCTCGGAATAGGGCGCCGGCGCGTCGGGCACGATGCGCACGACATGTTCGAGAAGAAAGGGCACGGGATAGCGCGCCCGCAGCGCGGCGGCGCGTTCGCTGATCAGGTCCAGAGCCTCCGGCGTGCGCGGCGGCGGCAGCATGGTGCCGAGCTGCTCGCCGTCGACCATGGTGAAACCCAGATGCTCGCTGTGCCACGCGATCGGCAGCCGCTCGAACAATCGGTCGAGCAAGCTCAGATATCCCTGCGACCAGCCGCTGGCCGAGGCGATCGACAGGCCGACGCCATGGACGAGGAATTTCGCGCCGCAGCCTTCCAGTTCGGCCATGACGCCGCCGTCGAGCACCAGCCCGTCGCCGGTGTCGCGCGAAATCGAGTCGGGCGAGATTTCGATGTAGTCGACCAGCGGCACCAGCCGCGCCAGCAGCTTTGGATCGCCGCCTTCATACGTCGCGGCAAGCGCCGGGGAGGCGGGGCGCTTCAACACGCACCGCCTCCCACGCCGCCGGTCTTCGCGAGCTTCGCCAAGCGCGAAACGCCGCTTACATGATCTGTCCCTTCATTCCCGCCACGTCGGCGTTGAAGGGTTCCGGATCGCCGAGATGGAAATGCAGATCCACGCCCAGAAGCCCGCAGGCGAGGCAACCGAACGGACGGATCGCCAGTTCGACCGCCTTCTGGATGTTTCCGAGCGTCACGCCTGGTTGGCAGTGGAACACCACGGTGCGCGTGCCGGCGGCACGTCCGCCTGCGGCCATCATCGCCGGTGCGGCGCCGGCTTCGCTGCCGGCGAGCGTCGTGATCGTGATGCCGGCCACCGTCGCGCCGGCCATTTTGAGGAAGTCGCGTCTTTCGTTCTCGTTGCTCATCACCGATACTCCAGAAGGGTTGGATCATGGGAATGTTGAAGCAGAGCTACCCCGGACACACGCGGGACCTGGCGACGCACCGAAATGCGCTCCCCAGGTGATCGAACTATAGCGAAGAACGGGCGGCGCAAACATCCGCCTTTGCGGCGGCTGTGACCTACTTCTCCCGCATCCCGCGGCGGAATACATCGCTGAGCGGCTCGACGAAATAATCCAGCGCGGTGCGCGTGCCGGTGTCGATCGCGACCTCGACCGGCATGCCCGGGATCAGATGCGCCTCGGGATAGTCCTTCAGCGGCGTGCGGTCGACGGTGAGTTCGACGTTGAAATAGGCCTGGCCGGTGCGCGGATCGGTGATGCGGTCGGCCGAGATGTTGGTCACCGTGCCCGGGATCACCGGCAGGCGGCGGCGCAGATAGGCCGAAAGGTTCACCGACGCCGACATCCCGGCATAGAGGCTGTCGGCGTCCTCCGGGCGGACATGCGCCTCGACCTGCAAGGCGTCCTTCTGCGGCACGATCTCCATCAGCGTGTCGCCCGGTTTGACGACGGCGCCCTTGGTGTGGACCGCGAGTTCGACGACCTTGCCCGACACCGGCGCCGTGATCGCCAGCCGCGCCATCACGTCGTGCGCGCCCTTGAGGCGGTCGAGCAGATCGAAGCGCTTGGTCTGGACGTCGCGCAGGTCCTTGACCACGTCGCTGAGCTGGGTGTTCTTCAGGTTGGTGATCTGCAGCTGGTTCTCGCCCGAGCTGAGCTGGACCTGCGCGATCTTCTCGACGATCTGGCCGCGCTGGCCGCCCAGATCGGCCGCCTGGCGCTGCAGCGCGAGCAGGCGGGGCAGGGTGGAGAGCCCCTTGGCATAGAGCGCCTGCACGCTCTGGGTCTCCTGGTCGATCAGCGCGATCTGCTTGTCGATCGAGTCCGCTTCGAAGCGCAGGCCGGCGACGATACGGTCGTTCTGGGTGTTGCGCTGGGTCAGGATGTCGATCTGCTTGGCCAGCGTCTGGGCGCGGGTGTTGAAGGTGTTGAGTTCGCCCTGCATCGCATCGGCGACATGCGGATCGCCGGCGCGCGCCACCAGCTCGGCGGGGAACGTCACCTCGCTCTTGCCGTCGCGCTCGGCGATCAGGCGCGCTTCCTGCGCCGCCAGCGCGTCGGCTTCGCCGCCC
The DNA here is from genome assembly GCA_964465935.1 of uncultured Rhizobium sp. Classification (GTDB taxonomy): domain Bacteria; phylum Pseudomonadota; class Alphaproteobacteria; order Micropepsales; family Micropepsaceae; genus Rhizomicrobium. The sequence continues at coordinate 5,467 of CAYXMO010000071.1, read as the reverse complement.
AGCATGTCGAGGGTGGAGCGTGCCTGGGCGTCGTCGAGCGCGATCAGCAGCTGGCCGGCGCCGACGATCTGGCCTTCATGGACCTTGATCTCGCGCACGATACCGCCTTCGAGATGCTGGATCGCCTTGCGGTGCGACTCCACCACGATCACGCCCGGCGCCTGGATGGCGCTGTTGAGCGGCGCCAGCGCCGCCCAGCCCAGGAAGCCGACGACGAAGACCAGCACGATGATCCGGCCGCGGCCGACGATGCGCCGCGTGCTCATGAAGTCCAGTTCCGGCGGCTCCTCGACCGGCGTCGGATAGACCAGCTCGCGCGTCCATTCGCCGGTGGTGCGCGCGACGCGCGCGCCCAGCGGCCAGCGGCTCTCGAGCCAGGCCATCACGCCGCTCATGTCTTGTTTCCGGGATCGGCCATCGGCGCCAGCGTCACGACGTTCTGCTGCGCCCGCGCCGGCGGCGCCGGGCGGCGGGTGAACTTGGCCATCACCTCGTCGCGCGGGCCGAAATCCTCGACCGTGCCGTTGGCCCGCAGCGCCAGCATCTTGTCGACCATGTTCAGGATGGTGGGACGGTGCGCCACCACGACCAGCGTCACGCCTTCGCGCTTGAGCTGGATGAGGGATTGCAGCAGCGCGTCCTCGCCGGCGCCGTCGAGATTGGAATTGGGCTCGTCGAGCACCACCAGCCGGGGATCGCCATAGAGCGCGCGGGCAAAGCCGATGCGCTGGCTCTGGCCGCCCGAAAGGCGATGACCGTTGCCACCGATCTCGGTGTCGTAGCCCTTGGGCAGGCCGAGGATCATCTCATGCGCCCGGGCGCGCGTCGCGGCGCGCACGACTTCTTCCGGATCGCCGTCGTCCATGCGCGCGATGTTCTCGCGCACCGTGCCTTCGAACAGCTCCACGTCCTGCGGCAGATAGCCGATATAGCGGCTCAATTCCGTCCGCGGCCAGGCATAGATATTGGCGCCGTCGAGACGCACCGCGCCGGCGGTCGCCGGCCAGGCGCCGATCACCAGGCGCAGCAGGGTCGACTTGCCGGACGCCGAAGGTCCGATGATGCCGAGCGCTTCGCCGGGTTTGAGATCGAACGACACGCCCGAGACGATAGTGCGCCGCGCCGCCTGCGAGCTGAACGAGACGCCGCCGAGCTGCAGATGCCCGTTCGGGGCCGGCAGCTTCATGCCTTCGTCGCGCTTGGGCGCCTTGTCGAGCAGGTCGACGATGCGCGTCCACGCCAGGCGGACCGCGATGACGTTCTTCCAGCTGCCGACGATGGTCTCGATCGGCGCCAGGGCGCGGGCGCCGATGATCGAGGCGCCGATCATGATGCCGCCGGTGGCGCGGAAGTCGAGGATCAGAAGCGCGCCGGCGCCGAGCAGGAAGATCTGGATCAGGAGGCGCACGCCGCGCGATATCGATCCCAGACGGCTGTCGCGGTCCGCCGCGTCGGTGCCGGCGCGGTGCGCCTCGATCCATTTGCGCCGCCAGCCTAAGACGAAGGCCGAGGACATCCCCATGCCTTCGAGCACGTCGGCGTTGTGCAAACCGTCCTCGGCATATTGATGCGCCTTGGCCTGCAGGCCGATGGCGTGGATCACGTCGCTGTGGGTGGTGCGCTGGTTGATCAGCGCGATGCCGATCAGGATCGCGCCGCCGACCACGACGATGGCGAGGAACAGGGGATGCAGCAGCGTCAGCACCACCAGGTAGACGACGACGAAGGGCGCATCCATCAGTGCCGCCAGCGACGGGCTGCCGATGAAGGTGCGCAGCGTGTCGACGTCGCGCAGCCCGGTGCGGATCGCGATGCCGCCGGTCTGCGACGTCGCCGCCACCATGGCGCGCAGCACGGTGGAGGACAGCTGTTCTCCGACCCTAAGGCCGATGCGCATCAGAAGCCGCAGGCGCAGCGAGTCGAGCGCCGCGAACACTGCAATGGCGCCGATCGCGATCACTGTGAGCAACAGCAAGGTGTCCTCGCTGCGGCTGGACAGCACGCGGTCGTAGACCTGCAGCATGTAGAACGAGGTAGTCAGCGCCAGCACGCTCATCGCCGCCGAGAAGCCGAACGCCGCGATGAACAGCGGCCGGTTCGCGCGCAGGGCCGCGCGCACCGGATCGGTGGCGCCGCCGACGATGGTCGCTCGTTCAGCCATATGCGCGACTGGTCCTCATTCGCCGAGCCCGAACCAGGCGCCGGCGTCTTCGTCATAATGCTCGACCGGGTCATAATACGTCACCGGTAGGGCCAAAGTCCTGGCATTGAGCTGTCCCGTCGCCCATAGCAGGCGATAGGCCGCGACCACGGCATCGTGGCGGGCGCTCGCCGCCGCCACCTGGGCGCTCAGAAGCTCTTGCTGGGCATTGAGAATATCGAGGATCGAGCGCTCGCCCGCCTCCTGCTCCTGCTTGACCCCGTCCAGCGCGCTCTGGTCGGCGGCGACCTGCTGGTCGTTGGCGGCGATCTGGGCGCGGGCGGCGCGATAACCTTCCCAGGCATTGCCGACGTCCTGCCACACCGCGCGCTGCGCCGTGGCGATGGCGAGCTGCGCTTGTCCGCGCAATTCCTTGGCGCGGCGGACCGTCGCCTCCTCGGCGCCGCCCTGATAGATCGGCACCGTCACTTGGCCGGTGACGCTGAGGATGGTCTGCGGGTTCTTGGTCGCGAAGACGTTGGTGCCGGCGGCGTCGCGCAGATATTGGGCGTTGGCCGAGATCGAGGCTTGCGGCAGAAGCGCGCCGGCCGCGTCGGCGACGGCGTAGTCGGCGGCTTTCCAATCGGCCTTGGCCTGCAGGATTTTCGGACTGCGATCGGCGCCGATGCTGCGCGCGGCGTCGAGCGAGGCGGGAAGTACGGGCGCCACCGGCGCGGTCTCCAGCGTCTCCGCCGGGCGGCCGACGACGTTCTCGAACGCTTCGCGGCTGGCGACCTGCTGCTTCTGCGACGTCGCAAGGTCGGACTGGGCCCGCGCCAGCCGCGCCTTCGCTTGGTCGACATCGGTGCGGGTGATCGCGCCGGCGCCGTGCTGGGTCGTCGCGGCGTCGAGCTCGGCTTGCAGCGTGCGGACGTTTTCCTGATTGAACGCGATGATCTGGCTGTCGCGCACGACGTCGAGATAAGCGCCGACGGCATCGAGCAGCACGCCGCGCTCGGTATCGGCCAGCTCGGCGCGCGCCGAATGCACCTGTGCGATGGCGCGTGCCACTTCAGCGAAGGTGCGGCCGCCACGGAAGATCTGCTGCGTGATCGTCACCGTCCCGGTCAGCGGGTGGGTGTTGAAGGCGCTGGCGAAGCCGGTGACCTGACCGTGCAGGACGCCATAAGACCCTTGAGCGTTGATCGAGGGCCGCCAGGCGGAATTGGCCTGGGCGACGCCTTCGTCGACCGCCCGCACCCCGGCACGGGCGCCTTCGAGCTGTGGATTGGTCTCGTAAGCCAGCGCCAGCGCCTGGTTGAGGGTCAAGGTGTCGGCACGCGCCGCCGCCGGCGACAAGGCGAACGCCATCGCTGCGGCCAGACAGGCTCCCAAACCCCGCATCGTCACGGATGTTTCCTCTGGCGGCGTCTACCGTGAACGCCGCAGTTCTTTGAAACTACTTGAGAATCCTAGTGCAAAGCCGTTGCGCTGTCATGCGTGGGATTACCCGACACGGGTCATAGAGAGATTACGCTTAATTGCCGTCATTGGCTGCTCCGGGGAAGGAACTTTCGCGCGCTTCGGCCCTGTGGACGCCGCGCTGCTGCTCACCATAATGCGCCGCGAAACGGGAGGAATTTTCATGCAAGCACAGTATCTGGCCGCGACGGCGCTCGCGGCGGTCCTGGCGGCGTCGGTCGCGATCGGCGCCAACGGCAAGCCCGCCGCCGCGCCGACGGCGGCGCAGGCGCGCGCCTTCGTCGCCAAGGCCGAAGCCGATCTGGCCAAGGAAGCCGAATACCAGAACCATGCCGGCTGGGTGCAGGCGACCTATATCACCGAGGACACCAACTGGCTGGTCGCCAAGGCCAATGCCGAAGGCACCGACATGGCGGTGCGCTATGCCAAGGGCGCGGCGCGCTTCGACCATGTCGCCGTCGACGACGTCACCCGCCGCAAGCTCTACCTGCTCAAGCAAGGTTTGGTGCTGCCGGCCTCCGACAAGCCCGGCGCCAGCCAGGAACTCGCCGACATCGCCGCCCGTCTCGACAGCGACTATTCGACCGCCAAGTTCGAATACAAGGGCAAGCCGCAGACCCTCGACGATCTCGAAGACATCCTGCGCACCTCGCGCGATCCGGGCGAGACCAAGACGCTGTGGGAAGGCTGGCGCAGCGTGTCGTCGCCGCAGATGGTCGGCGACTACACCCGTCTCGTCGTCCTCGCCAACGACGGCGCGCACGAGCTGGGCTACAAGGACACCGGCGCGCTGTGGCGCTCCTGGTACGACATGCCGCCGGACGCCTTCGCGCAGAAGACCGACGCGCTCTGGCATCAGGTCGAACCGCTCTACAACAAGCTGCACTGCTATGTCCGCGCCAAGCTGAACCAGAAATACGGCGCCGCGGTGCAGCCCGCGAACGGACCGATCCGCGCCGACCTGCTCGGCAATATGTGGGCGCAGGAATGGGGCAACATCTACGACGTCGTGGCGCCCAAGAGCGGCCCCGGCCTCGGCTACGACCTGACGACCCAGCTCGTCGCCCACGGCTATGACGCCGCCAAGATCGTCCACACCGCCGACAACTGGTACCAGTCGATCGGCCTGCCGCCGGAACCGGCGACGTTCTGGACCCGCTCCATGATCACCCGCCCGCGCGACCGCGACGTGGTCTGCCATGCCAGCGCCTGGGACCTCGACGGCAAGGACGATCTGCGCGTCAAGGCCTGCTTCACCGTGACGGCGGACGATTTCTACACCGCGCACCACGAGCTCGGGCACAACATGTACCAGCGCGCCTACGACCAGCAGCCCTTCCTCTTCCAGGGCGGCGCCAATGACGGCTTCCACGAAGCGATCGGCGACTTCGCAGGCCTCAACGCCCTGACGCCGGACTATCTCAAGCAGCTCGGCATCATCGATACCGTGCCGGGGCCGGAAGCCGACATCCCCTATCTGCTGCGCATGGCGCTCGATAAAGTCGCGTTCCTGCCCTTCGGCCTTCTGGTCGACAAATGGCGCTGGGGCGTGTTCTCCGGCGAGATCAAGCCGGCCGACTACAACAAAGCCTGGTGGGATCTGGTCGCCAAATATCAGGGCCTGACGCCGCCCGGTCCGCGCCCCGCCAACGCCTTCGATCCGGGCGCGAAATTCCACGTCGCCGACAACACGCCCTACATGCGTTACTTCCTGGCGGCGATCTACGAATTCCAGTTCTACCGCGCCGCCTGCCGCCTCGCCGGCTGGCACGGGCCGCTCAACCGCTGCTCGATCTACAACGACAAGAAGGTCGGCGAGAAATTCCAGGCGATGCTGCGCATGGG
>CAYXMO010000070.1:1298-11965 GCA_964465935.1 uncultured Rhizobium sp. | reverse complement strand
ATGCAATGCAGTTTCAGGTGCTTAGATCGGTGTGCGTGCCGATTGCGTGCCGCCGACGCCCGGTCGCAGTGCGGCAGCGCCGCACAGTTTGTTGGTTATTGGCAGCTCCCGAGCGCTGGTCCCCATTCTGGCGTGGTGAACGCGGCGAGCTTTGACGGCTCATAAGGCCCGCCCAACGAGCCAAGCCAGAAGTTGCGATAGGTCATCAGCGCGTGCGGCATGTACTTGTAACTGCCGCAGACCGCCGATCCAATCGTGCCGCTCTGGAAGGCAAACGTGGGGTAGTCTTGCCAATTGAGCGTTCCAGGGGAGTTGCCACCGATGGTCGCTGAGGCATCGAACGCGATGTGGCAGGTTCGACAACTCTTCGACACGACCGTGACGTAGAGATCCTGCTTGGTGCCGGCGTCGTTCCAGCCTGTACCCGTTGGGTACCAGCCCAGAACGAATGTCGCGCTGTCGGGGTTAAAGCCGCTCGGTCCGAGCAGGTCCGCGAGTGCCGGCTGCGTTCCGCTATGCAGGACATGCTGGTTCAGATTGTAGAAGGTCTGCAAATCGGTGGGTGTCAGTACGCCGATATTGCCCGGCGTTCCGGTGGGATCGGTTGCATAGACGAAGCTCGCCAAGTCGAATTCGCGCAACACCGCGCCGGGATTGGCGGCGGCCGTCCGCAGCGCATAGTCGAGAGTCGTGGGTGTGCCGGACGTCGGATACGGCTGGCCGCCATGGCAGACCTGGCAGAGTTGCGGCACGAACTTCTGGCCCAGTCCATCGAGATCGGCGCTTTCGATGAGCCGCGACGACCCCTGGTCGCCGGCATAGACGAAGAATTTCACGACCTTCGACATGCCCCCGAAATTCGTCGCTTCCATCGCGACCGTGGCCACGACCTTGGTTTGATCCTGATTGTAGGCATAGACCGCGTCGAGCTGGTTCTGATCGGGCTGATGGTCGGCTCTCGTATAGTTGGTCACATAGGCGAAAACATTGCCCGATCCGTCCTCACGGATGTGCATGTCGCGTCCGAAGCCCAAATCGTTGAAGTTGAGATAGGCCTCGTGGGCGTCGTCCGCGGCGGTGTTCGGGCCGCCGGGATTGCTCGAGGGAAGATTGAAGCCGGCGAGCGCCCAGAACGCGCCCAGCGTGCTGTGGTCGCCGCCGGAGAACGTATCGGCGGGCGGCGCGTCGGGATTGGGCGGCGGACCGGTGACGGACAAGGACATGCCCGGATCGAGATGCGCGTAGTAGTCCTGCGTTTGCCCTTGGGTTCCGATGCCGGAATACATCTGCAGGAAGGGAACCGTCGAGACGCCGGATGGAGCCGTTAAGCCGGTGCGGACGGAGATCGTCTTGCAATTGGAATACGGCAAAGGTGGAAAATGCGGATTCGTGGCATTGCCGGTGTCGAAATTGCCGTCGGCATGGACAACCTGCTGATCGTCCAGGAGGAGCAGATCCGGCTCCGCCGTACCGTCGTCTTTCTGCAGCGCGATATGCACCGTCTGGTTCGGCGGCAGCCGCTTGATCACGTTCAGCGTGTCGTGGATATCGAAGAAGGGCGAATCGGGAAAAAGGATCGGTCCCGAGACATAGGTCACTTTAGCTTTCAGTTGTCCGGTCTGGACGTTGTCGAGCAGCACGCGGAAACAGGCGAGGTCGGTCGCGTCGTAGTCTATGTTGAACGCGGACAAATGCGTCACCGTGCCAACATAAGCCTGCTTCTTGGCGTCGTAGACCGCCTTCTTTTCGAAGGGGGTCCAGTAACCGGTTCCCTCGTCGTAGTACCAGAGGGTGAGCGTGCTTGGCGGTTTCTGCGCCATCTGGCTCGGCACGGGAATAGTGACTTCGGCGCTCTGGTTGGCCGCCAGTTGCAGCCGGTGGCCGGCCGCGTCGCGCAGCTCCACTTGCATCGCGCCGTACGAGACAAGGCCCACGTCCTTGCCACCGCGCACGCCGCCATTGTCGCCGGGAAACTGTTCGCTGGAGACGTTGATCGCGCCGATCTCAGTCGTGATTTTGCCCGACAGAAGTTTTGTGCTCGGACCAACCAGCTTGTGAGCGCCGATATGGATCGTTGCCGGAACGCTTCCGGCATAGCCTTGCTCGCGCCAAATCTTGCGCGTGTCGGTCAGCGTGATGTCGTCGGTTGCGTTGGTCAGCGTGCCGAGCGCGGGATGCTCCAGCTGTACCTGATGAAAAACCTCGCCATGGTCGTAGACGCGCGACACGAAGAAGTAGCCGGGCGCCGACACGTTCACCACATAGCGCTCGCGGATCGCCGCCTTGGCGACGAATACGCCCTTGCCCTCGATATCGGCCTTCGTGCCGTTGACGGTCACCGTCGCGTCGGTCACGACTTTGTGCGTCAGCCGGTCGATCAGCGTCACCGCGAAATACGAGACGGTGGCGCCGGCGCTGACGCCGGCCGAACTCATCGCGACGCCGCCCTTGCCGTCATCGGCTAGCGCGTACAACGCCATGATGCCGGGACGACCCGGCAGCGTCCACGTATTGGACGTTCCGGTGGACGCGCCGAGCGTGCCATTGAGCGGCGCCGCTCGCCACGTGACCTTGACCGTGTCGCCGTCGGGATCCTGGACGTCCGCCGTGACCTGAACTGTGGCGTTCGCCGGCACTTCGCGTTGCTGGATTCCGTCGACCTTAGTCGCGATGCCGACGATCGAGGGGCGTTTGTCGGCGATGGTCAGGACGACCGGCGCGGCTTTGCCGGGCGCCGCCGTGGCCGTGGCGCTTCCGCCGCCCGCCGTGGCCGTCAACTGGTTCGGCGCGAATCCGAACGGCACATAGGGAAAGACGAATTCTCCGGCACTGTTGGTGAAGGCGGTTGCGACGACGGTGGTGCCGTTCTTGACGGTAACTTGGACGTCCTGCTTGACGCCGAAATAGGCGTCGTAGAACCAAGGCGAGGAGCCGTCGGCGAGCCTCACCCGGCCCCACAACAGACCGCCGCCGACGGCTGCCGCCGAAGGTCCCGTGCCCGGTACCGCACGCTGCGCCGGCATGAAGGTGATGTTGCTCTGGACGTGCACGGTCTGCTGGGCGCAAGCCGCAGTCCAACCCAGGGGCGACCAGCAGAGCAGGTAGTCGCCATTGGCCTGACCGCGCAGGACATAGTGACCGAACCGGTCCGTCGCCGCTGACGCGCTCGCCACATTCGTCTTGGTGTTCTTCAGATAGACCGGGAAGTCGGTGAGATAGACTCGCGTGGCGCCAAATTGCGCATAGATGCTGCCGCTGACGACGCCATTCGTGACACGAAAGGGCCGAGAGAGACTCGGCGGGATCGGAAGCGCGGAAGTGGCGACCGGCTTGCTCGCTGGCATGGCGGCGGCCAGGGCGATCGCGCCAACGCAGATGGCCGCCGCGCCGACAAACGCCGCAGGCGTCACCACAAATGTCTTCAGGCGCTGAATCCTGTTGGACATCGGCATGTCATGCTCCCGCGCTGTGTCAGGAGCGTAGTCCGGGACGCTGGCAGGCGGAGCACGCGCTGAATAGGCCGCCTATGATGCAGTGCCAATTCCGGAGCCAATATTGCGCCCCGACGAACAATCACAAAGACCATGCTCCCCCCGTGTATCTTCCGTCAACATATTTCAGGCGCCGGCAAGAAATGGCCGAGTCATGGCCAAGAAATGGAGAATCGTGGTCTTCGGTTTGCCCAAGTGGATCAAAGAACTATTTTAGCGCCGTGGCCACCAGCTGGCAGGGATGCTTTGAAAGCGACGTGTTCAGATCCCCCGTATTTCAGCCGCTCGCTCTGCGCTACTTCAAGGCCTCGTTGAGGATCTCCGCCAGCCGCACGCCAGCGCGCTCCAACTGGTCCTGGATGACAGGCCACGCGTAGCGCTGATAGGCGTTCGCCCAATTCCCGCTCTTCGGAAGGTGCCGGTACGCCGCCGGTGCTAGCGCATGCGTTTCATTGTCCCACTCCACGACGGTCGCGGAGAAGCCGGACAGCAGTCCGGCCGGTGCCCACGCCGCCGACTACATGTCGAAATCATGCCGTCGAGCGTGGTCGCTTCCGCGGCAACGGCGGCGTGATCGAAACTGCAGTTCGGGCCGAGCTTCCAGCCGAATTGATGCTCGATGATGCCGCCATCCCACATCGCGTGGAGCTTGGTCTTCTTCTTGTAGTAGGTAAGCAGGACATTGTTGCTGCCGCGATCGTTGTTGTCCTCGGCGTGCAGCGGCTGGCGAACATCGCCCAGGAAATGCACGACGAATTTCAGCGCCATGAGACGGTCCGCAGGCGGCTTCGACTTGTCGGACAAAATTGCTACTTCTTCGGGGAGCTTGCTGACAATGCAAGTCAACGCATCGGTGTGCTGGTCGTTCTGGTCGTAATGGCAGTCGCGTACCTCGTCGTAGGCCTTGGCCTTCAGCGGTATGTCGACAAAGCGCCAGCACTCGATGGATCCGTGCCTGCCGGACACGTCGTATCGGTTTCGGTGTCCACGAAGAAAGGTCTGCCACCATCACGACCTTGCGAACAGTTCTGGTTGCAGAGATCAATTCCAGCTCGGCGTGCCAGTTGGCCTATTCTACAAAGATCGCATAGTCACTAGGAACGAATTTGCCGACGAGGAATTTGGAGAGTAGCAACTATACACGGATGCGATCTCTGCTTCCATGAGGTTCAAGCGAGATCGCGTCGGCATGTATCTTGAAAACCACCTGAAAGAACTTCAGAGTTTTTTTATCATAACTTGCAATTTCCATTTGAAAGACAAATTTTGCCTGAAGGGTATGATCGACTTTGGCCGTCAGCGATTGAATAATATCATTTGGAATGTGTCCGCTTGCACCCCATTCCACCTGACTCACGTTTTCAAAAACAATGAAACCATCTTTCAAGTCCTCGGCTCGATAGAAATTCCAAGTTTTTCCACGCACCCTAGATATGCAATCGACTTGCAGTTTGACCTCTGATGCCCACCCGTCAAGAATTATTGCCTTACACGCACGATCTCCAAGATAGATCGAGTCTACGAATTCAATAGGATCCATGGTGTCCATACCGCTAGTGAATCGGCCAATGAGCTTCAGGTGAGTTGCTATCAACTTCATTACCTAACGGATCAATCGACGGTCCTTGGCCCGCTCGAGTCGGTCCGGGGCCAGGCCCTGGTAGATGGCCATGGCCATGACCGACCGGATTGGTGCGGTGACCAAGTGGATTTAACCTCTGATAATTTGATCCGTTTGCATAGGTCGTATGAGTTTCGCTTGCGTCCGGTCCGGAAACCGTTCTGCCGCCTACCGGCTCAATCATAACATTTCCTCTTGAATCGCCCACGAAGCGGCCTACTTCGGCACCAGTGGCCGGGTCAGTTGTAGCCCTTGGAGCCGTTCCTAGGGGGGCCGTCACCACAGATGGACCACTAGCGCTGGACGATACCATCGTCTCGCCGTCTACGGCTTTCGTGATGGTTCCCGCTTCTTCAAGCACAGCACCAACAGCCTTGGCTTGTGGCGCGGGGATTAGGGATACCGCAGCGCCCACGACTTGCATCGTTTCACCGGGATGATCGGCGATGGCGGTTCCCGCGGCCTTCACAATTACCTGAGTGGCTTCTTGCGTTGCCTTCGCGCCGCCTGGATTACAAGGTCCTAAGTCGTCGCACGTGAGACCCAATGAATCGCTTTGATCCGTCGGGTCATTTCCTGTGTATGAGTACCAATTGATATCGGGCTTGTATCCCGCCGGGTCGGTCTCTGCGAAGCGTCCGATGCCGGAGTGATAATACCTAGCTCTGTAGTAATAGAGCCCGGTCTCGACGTCGAAGCGCTGGCCGGTGTAGCGGAAGGGCTCCATCACCGTTGAGAGCGTCGTGCAGCTGGTCGTGGTCGCGCCGACGAAACAGTTGCCGTAGGCGTCGTAGGTGTAGGGGCCCTCGGTGCGGTCGCCGTTGGTGTCGGCCATGGCGATTGCAGAGCCTTTGCGGTCGGTGTGGAAGAAGGTCTTGGTGCCGTTGGCGAGGATCATGGCGACGGGCTGGTCGATGCCGGCGCCGGGGACAAAGCGGCGGATCAGCGCGCCTGACGAGTCATACTCCGCGATCTCGTTGTCGCCATCGTGGAGGAACGTCGTCGACGGGACGGCGGTCCAGGCGAAGCTATTCCAGATCGCCGTGCCCCATTGCGCGCCGGTGTGGGGGTCGACGGACTTCGTGATGCGGCGGCCTAAGGGATCGTAGGTGTAGGTCGTATTGACCGTGCCAGACGCGAATGCGCGGGTGAGGCGGTTCTCGGGATCGTGGCTGTAGGCGACGCCGGCCAGGGTGGCGAGGTTGCCGTTGCCGTCCCAGGTCAGCGACGATCCGTCCACCGACGGGTACTGGTTGAGGTTGTTGACGGCGGCGTAGCTGCTGGATGCGGCCGCTGGATTCCATTGATAGGCGGTGCTGGAGACGGTCTCCAGGCCAAGCTGGTGCGCCACGGTGTAGGCGTCGGTGAAGGTGACGTCGCTGGCCGAGCCGGCGAAGTCGTCGGTCAGCGTCAGCAGGTCGCCGGCGTCGGTGTAGCTGTAGGCCATCGCCGAGGTGCCACCGTTGTAGGTGACCGCGGTGCGGCGCGAGAGCGGATCGTAGACGTAGAGCGCGAGCTGGGCGCCGCCAGTGATGGTCGCGCTGCTCATGCGGTTGAGCGCATCGTAGGCGTAGTCGACCGCGAAGGCGTCCGGCCAGGTCAGGCGCGTGTGGTTGCCGTTCTGGTCGAGCTGCCAGGCCACCGCGCGGGCGGTGCCCAGCGTGGTCTGGGTCTCGGAGGTGGCGCGGCCGGCAGTATCGAAGGCGTAGGCGATGGTGGGGCCGGCGGAGTCGGTAAGCGAGGTCGTGCGGCCCGCGAGTGTGTACGCCGTCGCGATGCTGTGGGTCGGCGCGGCGGTTGAGTCCGGGATCGTCTTGGTGCGCAGCCGGTCGAGATTGTCGTAGGCGTAGCTCAGCACCTGGCCCGCCCGTGTCGTGCGCGTCCGCACGTTGCCGTCAGCATCGTAGGTGAGGTTCTCGCGGCTTGAGTCTGCGTAAGTCGTGCTGGAGAGCCGGTCGAAGCCGTCATAGGCGTAGGTGGTGAGGTGCGATCCGCCCAGCGCGTCATAGACCGACGCTTCCTTGCCGTTGGGCGTGTAGGTATGCGTGGCATAAGCCTCGCTCAAGGGCGTGCCCCAGCCGCGATACTCGATGAGAAGCTCGCCGGCGCCGTCATACGTATTGTGCACTGCCTTGCCGATGGGATCGGTGACGGTGGCAACGCGGTCGAGCGCGTCATAGGCGGTGACGACGACGCGGGTGTCGGGGTCGGTGACCGTCGCGGGCTTAGACGTCGGCGTATAGGTGGTGTGGGTCGACGGGTACCAGGCCGTCACCGTAGTGCCGGAGAAGGCCTTGCCCGCGACGCTGTCGGTGACGCGGCCTTGCGCGTCGTAGATCGTCTGCGATGCCGCAAGTAAGGCCGCGCTGGCGTCGCCATTGTGGCTGTCGGCATGCGTCTTGCGCCGATCGGCGTCGAACACGGAGGTCGTGACGTTGCCGCGCGCGTCGGTAGTCGAGGTGGCGTTGCCGATCGCGTCATAGCCGTAACCGGTGACGAGGTTCAGGTGCGCCGGATCCAGCGCGGTGGACGTCAGGTTGCCAGAGCCGTCGTAGCCGTTGGTGGTCGCGACGCCGTCGGGGTCGGTGGCGGTGAGCGGCTTGCCGATGCCGGTGTAGCTGAAGCTGTAGGTCGCCGCGCCGTTGCCGTATCCGTCGGCTGGGCGCACCGCTGTGTGCATCAGCGCGGCGCCGGTGGTTGCGGCGGCATAGTACGCAAACGTCGTCGTCGCGCCGCGGGCGTTGGTGAGGGTCAGCGGCTTGTTCCAGGTCGTGTCCCAGGTCGCGCCTACATGCAAGACGTGGCTTGCGCCAGCGGCGGTGTTGCAGGCCGAGGTCTTGTCGACGCGCCAGAAGTCGATGGTGTTGTTACGGTCGTCATAGGCGAAGCTCTCGCAATCGCCCTCGGGGTAGGTGTAAGAGACGGGCCGGCCGCGACTGTCGAACGACGCGGCGGTGACGCGGCCGAGCTCGTCGATGTACTGCATCGGATGGCGCCAAGTGTCGTAGACGACGCTGTAAGCGAAGGCGTTGGGATCGTCGCGCTCGCCGCGCGTGCCGCTCGCGATGCGGAACTGGTAGGCGCCGCGCGTGCCCAGCTGCAGGTTGACCGCGTCGTGCACCGCCAGCACTTCGCCGAGCGGATCGTAGTCGTATTGCAGGTCCAGCGTGTGCGGGTTGCCGGAAAGGCCGGGATTGTACGGCGTCGTCACCTGCGCCAACGGCTGGTACGGCACCGGACGGGTGGTCGCGCTGGCGCCTTGACCCGGGCCCATGGTGAAGGTGGTGATCGCGCCCATCGGGTCGATGACGCCGAAGGTGCCGTCGGCGAAGGTCTGCGGCCCTTGCAGGGTGCGGCCGTTGCCGTCGGCGATGTTCGGCGGCGTCAGGTTGTCGGATTGCGGCGGCAGCGTGCCGGTGAAGGTCAGCCGTCGGCCAAGACTGTTGTCGACATAGTCGAGCACGACACTGCTGGGATAGCTGGTGCTAGCGTTGGGCGACGAAGAGTGATTGGTTCCGTCGCTCACCGAGCCTGTGCCGGTCGTGTAATGCGCCGTGACCGTCATGCCTTGCGGGAAGGTCCAGTTGTCGAAGCGGAAGCCGCTGGCGCGGCCGCAGACGCTGCCGACGCCGAGATCGGCGGTCTGATAGTGCTGCAGCCAGTAGGCGAAATGCTGTGTATCGCCCTGGGCGTTGGTGACGGTGAAGTCGAGCCCCGAATTGTCCCAGCCGCGCGAGAGCGCGTAGTCGGCGCCGCGTGACGCGTTCCAGGCGGGGCACATATAGGTGAAGGGCGCGCGCGTGCCCGATTGCGCCAGCGTCGCGTAGGACGCGCCGGGCGCGATCCAGCTGCCGTCGGCGAGCCGCAGGAACTGTCGCGTGCCGCCTTGCAGCGTGACCGAGATGCTGTTGCCCGAGAACTGGTGCATCAGCCAGCTCTGCGTGAGCACCGCCGCGACATCGCGCTGGGCGCTGGGTGTCGCGGTGTAAACGTCCTGCGCCGCCAGAAACGCGGCGATGGCGCCGGCGGCGGCGCGCACGTCGCTGGCGCCCATGCCCTCCATGCCGGAACCGGAGATCGTGAGCGCGTTGTACCAGTTCGAAATCCAACCCGACGGCGAGCCCGGGAAGACTGGACCGAAGTCATGGGTCGGCAGCGCGCCCTGGTGGAAGGAATGGCTGCCGGTGAGCTCGTAGGGAAAGCCGCCATTGCCGACGCTGATGCTCGCCGGGCTGTCGTAGGACATCGAGCCGTTCGACAGATTGACGCCGAGCGCGTTGGAGCGGTCGACGAAGCGGGACTTCAAGATGTCGGCCGCGGTCGCCGGATTGTAGGTCGGGCCAGCGCTGGGCGGGGTGCCGCCGCCGCCGCCTTTGACAGGAACGAGGTGCCCGCTCGCATCGGGCGCGATAAGGCCGACGACGTCATGCGCGATCTCGAGAGGGTCGCCGTTGTTGTCGTATTTGGTGGCGACGAAGGCGCCGCCGCGCTGCTTGGTCCAGACGGCGTTGTAGATCGGGCTGCTGCCCGAACCGGTCACCTTGATGTAGCCGCCGCGCTGGCCGGGGCCGAGGAACGCCTCCTGCGACGCCGTCACGGTGAAGCCCGCCGCGGTGTACGCCCCGATGAAGTCGGTCAGCGCGCTCATCTGGTCGGGCGCCCAGTTCTGCGGCGCGCCCAACGGATCGTTGCCGTAATCGGGCGCCGGCGGCGTGCCGTTCTCCCACACCGCGAAGCCGGACGGCACCGCGACGCTGGCGCCGAGCTGGAAGAATTTGCGCGGTCCGCCATTGGAAGGGTCTTCGCAGTTCCAGTATGGCGCGGAATTGACGAAGCAGGTCGGCGCGTTGCCCCATTCGAAGCGCGCCGCGGTCGAAGCGGTGTCGGGCACGTCCGAGGTCTGCGCCACCACCGCGCCTTCGATGGCGGCCCCGGTCGCGGCGATTGCCTGCGCCGCGGCGCGGCGCGCCGCCGCGTTGGCCGTCTTGCTGGCGAAGCTGAGGCCGGTGTCGATGTCGAGGCGGGTAAAGCTGTCGCTGACGAAGTAGTTCGGGGTGCTTCCCGGAGGGTGGCTGTTGCCGTCGTCGTCGACATAGTCGTCGGCATAGACGACGCCCAGCACGTGATGGATCTGGACGACGCCGCAGCCGTTGCGCGTCTGGCCTGCGGCACAGGCCATCGCCGCATGGAGATGCGCGGCACGGGTGAACTGGCCCAGATAGCCGGCTTGCGCCTTTTCGCGCGTGTAGTCGCCGACGGACGATTGATAGAACGGGAGCGGGCACTCGCCGGCGCAAGAGGTGTTGAGGCGCCCCGGGGCGGCGAGGTCTTGGGCGCGCTCCCCCGACCATTTGGACAGCAGCTCCGGACCGGTGTCGCCCCAGCCCGTCACGATGGATACCGGCGTCACCAGGATCACGTTCTTGGTCAGCGTCGCGTCCATGTAGTCGCCGGGCATGCCGTTCACATTGGCCGCGTAAGGATGGTCGGCGGTGATGGTGACGGGCGCGGGATAGTGCTCGTTGGGCGTGATGGCGCCGGACATCGTGTGCGAG
>CAYXMO010000070.1:0-1198 GCA_964465935.1 uncultured Rhizobium sp. | reverse complement strand
TCCATCTGCTTGCCGCCCAGATTGTTGGTCTTCAGATAGGTCAGCAGGCTCGTGGCGTAGCCCTGCAGCAGGGTGTTCAGGCCGCTCGCGACGAGATTGCGCACATAGTTCAGGCCGAACTGGGTTCCGCTCTGATAACCCGCGCCGGCATTGGTGGCGGCGGCGAGCGCCGCGCCTGGTGTGAATCCCGTCGCCGATGCAAGGTCGATCCCGGTGTGCCAGGCATAGGGCTTGAAGCTCGGGTCGAACAGGCAGTTGGTGTTGCACGATGATCCCGACACCGTGACCTTCACCCAGACATGCGCCATGCGCACTGACGTAATCGCCGTTCCCGTACCGTAAGCGCAATTGGCAGTCGTGGTCCCGTTGATCTGCGCCGGGATGCCGCCGCCCGACAGCATCTGGCAGGCGGCGGTGGCATCCGCGATGCCGGTCCAGGCGGTGAAGTCGCTGCCCGACAGCACGACCGTCCCAGCCTGGTAGCTGGCCGCGAACCCCGCCTGCTGCAGGATGGCCACCATCAGCGCGGCCTGGTCGAACGGCGTGCCGGCCTTGTCGATCGAGGCGCCCAGGGCGCCCTTCTGGAGGCCGTACTCCCAGACGACATCTATGTTGTCGCGGACATAGTGATAGATCAGCTGCGGATCGTTGCGCAGAGCACGGGCGAGCGCCACGATCTCGGGCTGGTTCGCGTTATAGCCCGCGCGGTGGGTAACGGTGGTGCTGGAGGTGTAAAACGTATTGGCGTCGGTTGGCGACACCAGCGGCGCTGTGCCGATTTTCATCGACGGCAGGTATGTCGCCGAGGCGCCGGTGACGCCGGCCATCCAGAGGCCGATCGCCAGGGCAATCGCACCGAACCGAGTTGCGTTCCTGTGCCTAGCCATCGCTCAAGGCCCCGTGATGGTCAGATGGACCGTGCCGGTGTTGCTCACGTTGTAGATATTCTTGACGGTGTAGGTGAAATCGTACGCGCCGCTCTGTCCCGGATCGGCGGTGAAGGTGATCGAGGTCCCGTCGGACGCGAGCACGGCGACTCCTTGCGACGGTTGGGTGATCGCGGTCATCGTCAATGACGCGTCCACCCGGCAGTCGAACACATGCACGCGCGGTGGATTGGGGAAGGTTTGGTTGCAATCCGGCGCCGGCGGCGTCGGCGCATTGACCGTCATCGCGACCGTGTTGCTGGCGGACTGCG
>CAYXMO010000069.1:0-11993 GCA_964465935.1 uncultured Rhizobium sp. | reverse complement strand
CGACCACCATGGGGACCAGCGTGTTCATATAGACGTCGCGCGCGTCTGCCATCGTCTTAAAGCCCTTCGAATCAGTTGAACCGAGATTCTTATGCGCCGCCAGCGGCGTCAATCGCGCTCTATATAGAGCGCCCCTTACCGCTTTGCGACCATGCGGCGACAGGGGTTATTCGCCGCCTATCCGGCGGCGCAAATCGCCCGCCACGGCGCCTGATCCTGCAAGGCCGGACGGGCGCGCCGCGATCTTTACCATGTATACAATATAGATAAGTTGCACTACAGTAAAAACTCATCACTACTTGAAGGGGAAAGTGATGACACAAGTACCGACAAATATTGAGCTGGAAGCTCTGAAAGATGCCGACACGCTCATAAAATACGCCGCCGAGAACAAGCCGACCCTCACCGCCGCCATCGCGTTGACGCTCGCGCAGAGCCAAGCCGCCAGTCACAGCGACCGATGGGAACCGCAGGCGATATCCGAATTCTGGACCGCCTTCAGCGCCTTGTGCAATTTGGTCGCCCCGGTCACGATCGACTCGATCCATGCCAATGTCCGCACCATTCCGCGGGCAAGCTGGCGGATCCGATATTTCGGCGCCAAGCCGCTTGTCTCCGTTTCCGAACGGATGGCGCACCGTTATATGGCGACGCTCGTGGCGCTGTTGTTCGTGTCGCTGATCCTGATTTTCGCCCAGAACCTCGCCAAGTCCACCGCGCTCTATGTCGAGGCGACATTGTCCACCCAGGCCAGCGCGGTCGAATTCGCGATCAAACACGAAGGAGACAAAGACTGGTCGAAAAGAGCGTGCGGCATCGATGTGGCGCTGATCGGCGTCCGGGAGGAAGTGCGCACGCTCGCCAAGCTGTTCCTGCCGTTCGATTCCGCGGACGAGGTCGTCGGCAAGCCGGACGGCGTAAATGCCGACACAGACACAGCCTGCCTCGAGGGAAATATAGACGATGCGGACCCCAATCACGTCGAAAAAGGCTTTGCCGCGTCCCGGGCGCGGCTCGAAAGCGCGCTTCGGCGCATTATCCGCGTCAGCGATTTCATCGGTTTCGCCATCCTCCCCACGCTTTTGGGCATGACCGGCGCCTGCGCCTATATCGTGCGGATGATTTCCGAACAGATCCGGACGACCACCTATTCCGGGACGAGTTCGACGCGCCACATCATGCGCCTTGCGCTCGGCGCGCTTACCGGCGTGATCGTCGGGATCAGCGGATTCGTCGCCCCTGCGGGCATCACCTCGGCCCTGCCCACCGTCGCATTGTCGTTCATCGCCGGTTACGCGATCGAGCCGGTATTCGCGCTGATCGACAAGATCGCGGAGTCGTTTCGCAGTCCGTAGCGAAGGCGCCTATAGCGCCTTCAGCTTCTCGACCGCTTCGTCCGGATCCATGAACAGGGTCTCGCGGTCGACCTTGCGGTCGCTCACTTCGGCGAGCTCGGCGATGAAGTCCACGACCTTGTCTTCGTAGATCGGGGCACGCAGCTCGGCGGCGGCCTGCGGGTTCTGGGTGTAGAACTGGAACACCTGCTGCTCCTGGCCGGGGAACTGGCGGGCGCGGGCGGTGATGGCGCGCTGCACTTCCTCATTGGCCACCGTGATGCCGTTCTGCTCGCCGAGCTTGGCGAGCACCAAGCCGAGGCGGACGCGGCGCTCGGCGATGTCGTGATATTCCTTCTTGAGCTCGTCCTCACTCTTGCCTTCGTCGGCGGCGGTCTTGTTTTCGCGCTGCAGTTCGGCCTCGACCTGCTTCCAGATGCCGTCGAACTCGGCTTCGACCATGCCGGGCGGCAGGGCGAAGGAATGCTCCTTGTCGAGCGCGTCGAGGATGCGGCGCTTGAGGTGCAGGCGGCTGGCCTTGGCGAAGTCGGACTTGAGCTGGTCGCGGACGCGGTCTTTGAGCGTCGCCAGATCTTCGAGACCGAGCTTCTTGGCGAGTTCGTTGTCGATGGCGACCGCATCGGGCGCCTTGACGTCCTTCACCGTGACGTCGAACACCGCGTCCTTGGCCGCGAGCGAGGCTTCCGGATAGTCGGCCGGGAACTGCACCTTCACTTCGCGCGCCTCGCCGATCTTGGCGCCGATGAGCTGGTCCTCGAAACCGGGAATGAGCTGGCCGCTGCCCAGGCTGAGATTGAAGTCGTCGGCCTTGCCGCCCGGGAACTCGACGCCGTCGGTCTTGCCGACGAAATCGATCACGACGGTGTCGCCATTCTCGGCGGCAGCGCCTTCGCCGCGGGTGGTGAAGGTCTTGGACTGCTCGGCCAGACGCTTGAGGGCCTCGTCGATGTCGGCGTCGCCGACCTCGCCGGTCAGACGCTCGACCTTGAGCTTGGAGACGTCCGTGAGCTCAAAGTCCGGCATCAGGTCGACTTTGACGGTGAATTCGAGGTCGGACTTGCCGTCGACCACCTGCTCGATGGCGCTGACCAGGTCGATGCGCGGCGGGCTGGCCGGCTTCAAAGAATTGTCGGTGACGGCCTTCTGGCTCGACTCGTTGACGGCGGCTTCGACGATCTCGCCCATCATCGACTTGCCGAAGGTCTTCTTCAGATACGAGACCGGCGCCTTACCCGGGCGGAAACCCTTGAGGTTCATGCGCGGCTTCATCTCCTCGATGCGGCCGGTGAGGCGGCTGTCGAGATCGGTCTGCGCGATGACGACCTTGTATTCGCGGCGCAGGCCTTCGGAGACGGTCTCGGTGATTTGCATGTCTTGTTCCTAACTCTCTCAATTCAAATCCGAATGGCCCGCCGAGACGAAGCCCGCGGCAACCAGCCCGCCTTCGCCCTTCGGGCTACGGCGCGGCGCACCAGACTTCGCCCGCTTCGCGGGCGAAGTCTGGTGCGGGCGGAGGGACTTGAACCCCCACGACTTTCGTCACTGGAACCTAAATCCAGCGCGTCTACCAATTCCGCCACGTCCGCGTCCGAGCCGGGCAGGATTTGAGGCAAATCCGCCGGAAGGCGGGCCGTATAGCAGGGGTTTTCAGGGGTTGCTAGGGGGCGGCAAAGCGGCCCTGTCAGGGCTCGGCGGGCAGCGCGATCGAGGACTGGCCGAAAGCGTATTTCCAGCCCTCAGGCGTGCGGACATAGGTGTCGCTGAACCAGAGCTTGCGGTCGAAGGCCTGGCCGCCGGTGGTGCCCTTGAGCCAGAGCTTGGCGGTGACCACGGCGGTGTCGGGGCCGAACAGGCGGACGGTCTGGCTGCCGGGCTCCTCGTCCTGCCGCTCATAAAGGGTGGTGCGGTTGCGGGCATTGTCGACCAGGTCCTTCTTGGTCACGACGCTGCCGCGGCCGATCACCAGCACCATGTCGTCGTGCAGGATTTCGGCGATCGTCGCGGCGTCGTTGACCTTGGTCGCGTGCTGGAAGCGGGTGTCGAGATCGGCGACGAGCTTGGCGTCGCCGGCCAAGGCCGGCGCGGCGGCCGCGAACAGCGTCAGCGCCGAAGCGGCGAGCAGGAGGGTCGAGGACATGACGGGCTCCGTCCGAAAGCGGCGGAGCAATACTGCCAGTGTTTGTCAGGACGTGTCAGCAGCCGGCGCACAAAGCCGTGAGCGCCGGCGCCGCTTTCGCAGGCGCCGGCGCCCCGTCAGGCTCAGTTCGGCTCTTCGCATTTGGGGCTGAGCGTGGTGCCCCAGGCGTTGTAGACGACGTTTTCCGGCACCGACGGATTGTAGACGACGTCCGACGGCGTGCAGGTGATCGTCTTGCCCAGGATCGCCTTCAGCTCGGTGCTGAAAGTCGCGCCGGTGGGCACGCCGCTCAGGCCGATGCACTTGGATTTGCCGATCGGGAAGCTGCCGCTCCAGTCGGTCGAACCGCCGTTCCAGACCACGCGGATCTTGGCGGCATAGCCGGCGCCGACCAGCAGGTTGACGCAGGCGCTGCCCTGCGCCGCCGCCGGCGTGGCGGTGGCGAGCGGGAAAGCGAGAGCGAGGCCGGCGAGCGCGGGAATGAGAGTGATGAGACGCGTATTCATGTTGGTTCCTTTCAGGGTGCAAAAGTCCGATCTCTGTCCGACCATCGGACAAAGTTCTTGTTTCGTTCCAGCGCCGGTTCTGCTAAAACCTCCGGCGCATCGTTGTTCAAGCGATGTAGGCTTATAGTCCTATTTCATTAGCCGTGTAAAGCGGAAAGTCGGACCAGCGGCGAAATATTCGCGGCGCCCTACCCCATCTTCCGCAGATAGAGCGCGACGTCCCAGAACTTGCCGAACTTGCGGCCGATCTCGCGGTAGGTGCCGATGTGCTCGAAGCCGAGCGCCTTGTGCACCGCGACGGACGCCTCGTTCGGCACGGTGACTCCGCCGAAGGCGCGGTGGATGTCTTCGCCCTTCAATGCTTCGAACAGCGATTCATAGAGGCGGCGGCCGAGACCTTTGCCGCCTTCGCCGGCTTTCAGATAGATGCTGGTTTCGACGGAGGTCGCGTAGGCTTCCTTCTCCTTGAACTTGGCGCTGCAGGCCCAGCCGATCGGCGTGTTGTCGCGCAGGGCGACGAAACAACGATACTTCCCGGCCGTGGCGAATTGGTCGAACCATTCGCGGCGCTGCTCGAGCGTGCGCGGTTCGAGGTCGAAGGTGACCGGGGTGTTCACGACATAGTGGTTGTAGATGGCGAGCAGCGCGGGAAGATCGGACGGCTGCGCGTAACGGATCGAAACGTCACTCATTGCCTTTGAGAGCCCTCAGCACGGCGGGGAGTTGTTCGGGCAGATCCTCGGCGATCAGCCCCGGACCGAACCCGGCCGCGGCTTCGCCGTGCAGCCACACCGCCATCGACGCCGCCGCGAACGACTCCACGCCCTGCGCCATCAAACCACCGATGAAGCCGGCGAGTACATCGCCGGAACCGGCGGTCGCCAATGCCGGCGGCGCATTGCTGTTGATCGCGGCGCGGCCGCCGGGCGCCGCAATCACGGTATCTGCCCCTTTGAGCAGCACGGTGCATTTTGCCTGGGCGGCGGCGGCGCGCACAGCATCGACCTTTGACGCCGCCGACGCCAGCAGGCCTGGGAAGATGCGCTCGAACTCGCCGTCATGCGGCGTGAGAACGGCGGGCGCGCGCAGCAGCGCGAAGAGGACCTTGGGCTCGTTGCGGAACGAGGTGAGCGCGTCGGCGTCGAGCACGGCAGCGGCCTTGGTGCGCAGCACGGCGGCGACGAGTTCTTCGGTCGCAAGGCCGACGCCGCAGCCTGGGCCGATCACCACGGCATTGAGGCGCTCGTCCTTCAAGAGGTCGCCGAGGCCGCGCGAGCCGCTGAACGGCTTGACCATGATGGCGGTGAGCGCGGCGGCGTTGACCGGCACCGCATCGGGCGGGCTGGCGACGCTGACGAGTCCGGCGCCGGCGCGCAAGGCGCCGCGCGCGGCGAGCCTGGCGGCACCGGTGGCATGGGCGGGGCCGCTGACCACGACGCAATGGCCGCGGGCGTATTTGTGTGCGCTGGTCTTGGGCCACGGATAGGACCAGAGCGCCGGCGTGTTCTCGAACAGCTCGGGCTTGATCGTGTCGAGCACGGTTTCGGGGATGCCGATGTCGGCGACGACGACCTCGCCGCACAACGCGCGGCCGGGGAGCAGCAGATGCGCCGGCTTCCTAGCGAAGAAGGTGACGGTGAGGCCGGCATCGAAGGCAACGCCGCCGAGCGGCCTGCCACTGTCGCCGGCGAGGCCGCTGGGGACGTCGATGGCGATGACGCGGTCCTTGTATTTGGGCGAGGCGAGCGCGAGGCGCTTCGCTTCGCCTTCCAGCGGCCGCGACAGGCCGGCACCGAACAGCGCGTCGACGAAGAGATCGGCCATGCGGTTGCTCTCGGCGATGCGGATGGTCTCGCCTTGCCAACGCCGCGCCATCTGCGCCGCGTCGCCCTTGAGCTGCGAGATGTCTTCCAGCGCCTCGACCCAGACGTCCCAGCCGCGCGCGTTGAGATGGCGCGCCGCGATGAAGCCGTCGCCGCCATTGTTGCCGGGGCCGCAGAACAGGGCGATCGGGCGCGGCGTCCAGCGTTTGCAGATTTCGTCGGCGACGGCGCGCCCGGCCTGCTCCATCAGGTCGAGCGTCGCGACGCCCTGGCCCGCCGCCAAGCGGTCGGCGGCGTACATTTCCTCGACGGTCAGGATTTCGCCAGTCATCGCACCCGGTAGTGATAGCGGTAGAGTTCCGCGCTGAAGCCTAAACTCTCGTAGAGGCGAATGGCAGAGACATTCGACGCCAGCACCTGCAGGCAGGCGCCGGTGGCGCCGGCGGCTTGGGCGCGGCCGAGCAGCGCGCAGAGCGTGGCGCGCGACAGGCCCATGCGGCGCTGCTCCGGATCGGTCACCACCCAGTTCACGCAGGCCATCTTCTCGTGCAGGCCGCAATAGGCGACCGAAGCGATCTCGCCGTCGGCGCCGCGCGCCTCGGCGAAGAAGGCGGGGACCGCGAGGGCACCGAGGACTTCGTGGAGGTTGCGCGCGTCTTGCGGCGTGCGGCGCGAATGGATGCGGTGGGCGTCGAGCCAGGGCTTGCTCGGGCGGCCTTCGCGGACATCGGTGAGGATCGCCGCGTCCGGCTGGGGCGGGCGGCGCTTCTTGAAGTTCATGTAGAGCGTGCAGGTTTCGTCCTCGGCGCGATAGCCGCGGGCGTCGAGCGCTTCGTCGAGCTCCGGCGCGGCGTGGCTGAGGATGCGGAAATAGGACGGCTGGCCGTGGGCGCGGTAGATCGACTCGGCATAGGCGATCTTCTCGGCCAGCGGACGGCGGCCGGGGCCGATGACGTTGACCGAATTGGTGCGGCGCGTCGCGCCGTTGGCAAGGCGGATCAGCCAGCCGTCGTAGAACACTTCTTTGAGCGCCGGCCAGGCGTTCATGCAGGTCTCCTCGACCTGCTGGGTCAGTTTGGGCGTGTCCATGTCGGTCTCCGTGAGAAGAACCGGTCGGCTTGGCCCGAAAACGAAAAGCCCCGCGCGATCCGGCGGGGCTTTCGTGAAAAACGTCGCTTAACAAACGCGCGCGCTCAGCCACCCCATCGGCAGGTGGTACGGCGTCGCGAGGCGGTGGCGTTCGAGAACATGGCGCGCACCTTACGCAAAATCGCGCGCGGCACAAGTGGCTTTCAGAACCCCTTCGGCGTCTTCTCGAAATGCGGATCGGCCATCTCGTAGGCATAGCTTGCCGCCAGCACGCCGGCGTCGTCGAACATGCGGCCGACGATCTGCAGACCGACCGGCAAGCCGTCGGAGGAGAAGCCGCACGGCACGCTGGCGGCCGGCTGCTGCGTCAGGTTGAACGGCACGGTGAACGGCGTCCACGCCATCCAGGCATTGCCGTCGTCGTCGAGCGGCGAAAGCTGGCCGGTGGCGAAGGCGGTGGTGGCGAGCTGCGGCGTGATCAGGAAATCGTATTTCTCCATGAAGACGCGCATCGCGCTGCCATAAGCGCCGCGGGCGAGCATGGCGGCGAGATAGTCCTTCTTGGAGATCGCCATGCCTTCTTCGGTCATGCGGCGCAGGCCGGGATCGAGCTTGGCTTTCTGCTCCTCGCTGTAGTCGCCGAGCGCCGCCGCGGCACCCGACCACCACAAGGTGCGGAACGTCGCGCCAGGATCGCCGCCGGGCGGATCGGCGAGTTCGACATGGGCGCCCATCGCTTCGAAGCGCTTGGCGGCGGCGGCGGCGAGGGTTTCGATCTCAGGAAGAATGCGCTGGGCAAAGCCCATGCGCGGGCTGAAGGCGATGCGCTTGCCTTTGAGCGGCGCGTCGAGGCCGGCGGCGTAGTCGGTGGGCTGGTAAGGCAGCGAATACCAGTCGCGCGGGTCGGGCTTGGCGATCACGTTCATCAACATCGCGGCGTCGAGCACGGTGCGCGTCATCGGGCCGACATGGGCGAGCGTGCCGAAGGGCGACAGCGGATAAGCCGGGACGCGGCCGAAGCTGGGTTTGAGGCCATAGGTGTTGGTGAAACTTGCCGGGATGCGGATCGAGCCGCCGCCGTCGGTGCCCAGCGCCAGCGGACAGAAGCGCGCCGCCAACGCCGCGGACGAGCCGCCGGAGGAACCGCCGGGCGTCTTGGCGGTGTTCCACGGATTGCGCGTGACGCCGGTGAGCGGGCTGTCGGTCGAGCCCTTCCAGCCGAACTCCGGCGTCGTGGTCTTGCCGATCAGCACCGCGCCGGCGTCGCGCAGCCGCGCCACGGTCGGCGCGTCGGTCGTGATGTAGGCGTTGGGATCGACGGTGAGCGAGCCGCGCCGCGTCGGCCAGCTCTTGGTCACCAGCAGGTCCTTGACCGCGACCGGCACGCCGTCGAGCGGCGACAGCGGTTCGCCCGCGAGCCAGCGCTCCTGCGACGCTTCGGCCTGGGCGAGGCTGGTGTGCGGATCGACGTGGCAGAAGGCGTTGATCTCAGAATCGAGCGCCTCAATGCGGCCGAGGCAGGTCTCGGCGACCTCGACCGGCGACAGATCGCGCGACGCGAACAGCGCCGACATCTCGGAGGCGGTGAGTTCGTGCGGTTCCTTGGACATCAGTTCACCTTGGTCAGCGCCGCTTCGCCGCCCTTGTCGAGCAGGCGCAGCGTGCCGCCGGCGTTGTCGAACGAGGTCACCGAGCAATTGTCCGGCGAGAAGGCGACGACCTTGTCATCGCCGGTCGCCGAACCATAGAGCACGTTGATCGCAACATAGTGCGAGAACACCACCGCGTCCTCGTTCAGCGCGGCGATGGCGGCGATGCAGTGCGCGCGCCATTGGGCAAGCTCGGGACCGGCCTCGCGCCAGGAACCGGCCATCAGCTTGCGCAGCCAGGTGACGCGGTCTTCCAGGCTCATGCCCTTGGGCGACGGGATCTCGGCGACGGCGTGCTCGATCAGCGGCGGGCGCTGCCAGATTTTCGCCAGCGGCGCCGCAGTCTCCTGGGCGCGCTTGAGCGGGCTGGAGAGGATGAGGCGGGGACCCATCCCCTTCAGCCGCTCGGCGGCGGCCGCTGCCTGGGAATGACCGAGAGCGTCGAGGCCGGGGTCCATGTCTTCGCCGAAACCGGCGGCGGCCTTGCCGTGGCGGACCAGGAATATGCGGGGCATGAGATGTCCTTCGCTTGCGCCGCCTATGGTTCCCACTGCCCCGCGCCGATGGCCACCCCCGAACGCGCAAAACTTGAATTCAATTCGGCCTTTTGCGGCTTAAAGCCCTGATCCGGCGCGAGAAAGCCGTTGGATACAGATGAACCGAACCTGGAGCGGGGCGGCGGAGCGAAGCGGCTTCGGCAATATAATTGTTCCTCGAAAATCCGTACCCCCCTCCCCCCTCCCTCGGTTTGGTCCCGTTTCGCGGTGCCGAGCGCCGTACGGAGCACGCAAGCAGCAAATAGGAATTTGATCTATGCGGTTCAAGATGCTGCCGTGGCTCTATTTGCATCATTTAGCGAAAGTGCTAAATGAATAGATATGGCGCGCGGGTTGGACGAGCTGGACGAGATCGATGCCGTGTTCGCGGCGCTGGCGCATGCGGCGCGGCGGCACGTCCTGATCGTGCTCAATGCGCGCGGCGGACGGGTGTCGGCGGGCGATATCGCCGCGCGGTTCGCGCACTCCTGGCCGACGACGAGCCGGCATCTGCGCGTGCTGCTGGGCGCCGGTCTGGTGTCGGTCGAGCGCCAGGGGCGCGAATGGATCTACGTGCTGAACGCGCCGCGGCTGCGTGCCGTCGCCGGCGGCTGGCTGAACTGGTTCGGACCTGAGGAGGAACGCAATGCCCAAACCGGCGATCGTCTTCGCGCTGTATAAGCCGCATCCGGGCCAGGACGTCGCGCTGCTCAAGCTGGTGGCCGGGCATGCGGCGGTGCTGCGCAAATACGAACTCGTCACCGCGCGGGCGCCGATCGTCTGCCGCTCCGAGAACGGCACGATCGTCGAAGTGTTCGAATGGATCGACGGGCTGGCGCACAAGAAGGCGCATGAGCATCCCGAGATCGCGATGCTGTGGGAGCGGATGGCGCAACTCGGCGACATGCCGGCGCTGGGGAGCTTGCCGGAAAGCGCGCATAGCTTCCCGCATTTCGAGCCGGTGTGAAGCGCGGGGCGAGGGAGTCAAAACCTGAACAGATTCGTCACGTCTCCCGGCGTCACCGTGCCGGTGCGGCCGAGGATTTCCTCTTTCATCATCCAGTCCAGCGTCGCGTCGTCGTCGGGCGTATGCGCCAGGAAGCGGTTGTTGTTCGCGTCGCGGCCGACCACGATGCCGAAGCGCTTGCCACGGCGGTCGAGCACCACCGTGTAGGTTTCCACTGTCGCGGCGCCGCTCGGCTTCTCGATCACCGCCGGATGCGCCATCGCGTCGATGTCCTTCTGGTAAGTCTTGGGGTCTTCGCGCTGCCATTTGCCGGGCGTCGGCTTGGTCGAATAGAGGCCGGCGGAGTGCTTGGTCACGTACCAGCCATTGCCGGTGGCGAGGCCGAACTTGCCCGGTGCGGCACGCAGCTTGTCGGCCATCTGCACGATCGAATGCATGACGTAGTTGTTGCCGGGGCCGCCGAAATAGGGAAGCCCGCCGGTGACGGTGAGGCCGCGCGGATCGTCGGTTGCGATACCGAATTCCTGGGCGCCGATTTCGACCGCGCTGGGGAAGCAGGAGTAGAGATCGATGAACGACACGTCGCCGATGTCGAGATCGGCCATGGCGAAGGCCTTCTTCGCGATGGTGCGGATCGCCGGCGAGGAGTGGTAGTTCACGCGCTCGGAGACGTTCCAGATGTCGGCGGCGTCGCCGCAACCGTGCAGGTAGACCCATTTCGACTCGGGAATGCCGAGCTCGCGGGCCTTGGCCACGCTGGTCATCACCACCGCGGCGGCCATATCGACCTCGATCACGGCGTTGAGATATTTGGTGTAGGGGAAGCCGACGAAGCGGTTCTTCTCCGACGGCGTCGCGATCTCCTCCGGCGAGCGATAGGTCGGGAACCAGCTGTATGGATTCTCCGACGCGATCTTGGTGTAGGGCGAGAAGAACGTGCCCAGCCATTGCAGGTGCTCCGCCGGCGAGCGGCGCTTCATGCCGCGCAGGCCGTTCTCGAACAGCGGATAGACGTTGACCGGAAAGGCGAGGCCGTGGCGGCGCTCGTAGTCGGTGGTGCCCTGGCGCTGGTCGCCGATCTCTGTGGGATCGCTGCCGGGATCGGCATCGGGGCCGCTGGCCCAACCGAGGTCGATGCCCTGCTTCACCGCTGCGAGCATCGAGGCGATGTATTCGGCGCCGGCGAGCAGCGCGACATCGCATTCGCCGTTGGCGATCTCTTCGGCGGTGCGATTGACCAGCCATTGCGGCGTGTTGCCGCCGGTCGCGGTGTAGAAGCTGCGGCGCGGCGTGGCGCCGATGCGGTTCGCCAGGCTGAGCGGCGGGTTGCGGAACATGCGCTTGGGCAGGCGGCCCTGGTCGCCCGGCGAGTCGGCGGTGAAGCGCACGACGGAAATGGTGTCGATCGCAGCGGCGAGGTTCGCGGCCCCGGTGTTGGCGTTGGCGTCGGCCGCGACCTTGGCCATCATCTCGATCGGCGAGAGGCTGTCCTTGACGTTCGCCTTGGCCGTGCGCTGGGTGAACTGCGCGCCGCCGACGAGGATGGGGGTGCGGGGATCGGATGTGGTCATGGAGCTTGCTCGAATGTTGTCGGAGCGATGACAGCATGACAATCGCGAAATTCAAAGAGAGCGGTGACGCTGGGGAAGAACTCAAAACTTCTCCCTCTCCCCCTCTGGGGGAGAGGGTTGGGGTGAGGGGGTCGCAGAGCCAGGCGACAATGTCGAGCGATGATGTGCTTTGTAGATGCACGCCGCAGCGCGACAGGCAAGTGCCAGTGACCCAAGCACCCCCTCACCCCTGCCCTCTCCCCCGGAGGGGGAGAGGGAGTTTTCTTATTTGTTGAAATACCGCTCCAACCTTCGCACCGATTCCGCGATCACCTCGCGCTTCTTGCAGAAGGCGAAGCGGACCATGTGGTCGGGCTTTTC